>DATERP010000018.1:0-2795 GCA_035271385.1 Thiopseudomonas sp.
TCTGCCCCAGCGCTGATTGCTGCTATTTTCAAAGGCCAGTCGCTGCGCTTGAATCACCCACAGGAGAACACCCATGCGTGAACACGCTAAAGACCCCGAACGCCACGCCAAACGTATGGCCGCCAAACAAAAAATCATGCAAGAGCGCATTGCTAATGCCAATAAAGAGCAAGGCATTTTGCTGGTCCTCACTGGTCCCGGTAAAGGTAAAAGCAGCTCCGGTTTTGGCATGGTCGCCCGCGCGCTGGGGCACGGTATGAAAGTCGGCATAGTGCAGTTTATTAAAGGTGCCTTTAGTACTGGCGAGCAGGCGTTTTTTAGCAAGTTACCCAATGTGGATTATCACGTGATGGGCCAAGGCTACACTTGGGAGACTCAGGATCGTGAGCAGGATGTTGCAGCTGCCAACGCCGCTTGGGATATTGTTGCTGCCATGCTCAAAGACCCCAGCTATGATCTAATTTTGCTGGATGAGCTCAATATCGCGCTGAAGTACGACTACATTGATCTGGACCGGGTCTTAGATGATTTGCAAGCACGCCCAGAGATGCAGCACGTAGTAGTGACTGGCCGCAATGCCCCGCAGGAATTGATCGATATCGCCGATACGGTAACCGATATGCGCGCAGTGAAACACGCGTTCAAAGATCAGGGCATCAAGGCACAAAAAGGTATTGAACTGTAAATGATCACCCTGATGGTGCAAGGCACCACTTCCGACGCCGGTAAAACCACAGTGGTGGCTGCGCTCTGTCGCTGGCTGGCACGGCAAGGTGTCTCGGTGGCACCTTTTAAACCGCAGAATATGGCACTCAACAGTGCGATCACTGTGGACGGTGGAGAGATCGGGCGCTCGACGGCCCTGCACGCTTTAGCCTGTGGGATTGAACCGCATAGCGATATGAATCCGGTGCTGCTCAAGCCGCAAAGTGACTGTGGCGCGCAGGTGATTCTGCGCGGTCAGGTTTACGGCAACATGGATGCGCTGGATTATCACGCCTATAAAGCCGAGGCCATGCAGTCGGTGCTGGCGGCGTGGTGCGATTTAAGTCAGCGTTACGATGTGATTATTGCTGAAGGCGCTGGCAGTCCCGCAGAGATTAATCTGCGCACCAACGATATCGCTAATATGGGCTTTGCTGAAGCGGCAGACTGCCCCGTATTGTTGGTCGGTGATATTGAGCGCGGCGGTGTATTTGCCCAGCTGGTCGGTACCTTAGAGCTGATCTCCGAGAGCGAACAAGCCCGCACCCAAGGCTTTATTATCAACCGTTTTCGCGGTGATATTGGCTTATTAGAACCCGGCTTAGACTGGCTCACTGAGCGTACCGGTAAACCGGTAATCGGTGTGCTGCCCTATTTGCATGGCCTGATTATCGATTCCGAAGACAGCATCGGCATCAGTGGTTCCAGCACTGCTGGCGCGCTGAACGTGATAGTGCCGGTCTTGCCACGCATCACCAATCACAATGATTTTGACCCGCTACGTTTACACCCTAAGGTTAATCTGCAGTTTATTGGCCCCGATCAAGCCATTCCGCCAGCTGATCTGATTATTCTGCCCGGCAGCAAAAGCATAAAGGCTGATTTGGCTTGGTTGCAGGCACAAGGTTGGCCACAAGCCATCAACAAACACCTACGCTACGGCGGCAAAGTATTAGGTATCAGTGGCGGCTTACAACTGCTCGGTGAAGGTATTGATGATCCAAGCGGCAGCGAAGATGACTCAGGTAGCTGCGCAGCACTTAGGCTTTTACCGATAACCACCAGCCTGAACGCAGAGCAAGAATTACGCGACGTTCAGGGCAGTCTTAATTTATCTACAGATAACTCAGGGATCAGTGCCGAGTTTACTGGCTATATTATGCACAGCATTGCCATCCACAGTGCCAAGCCATTGCGACCACTGACCTGTATCAACGGCCAAAACGAAGGCGTGATCAGTGCTGATAACCAAATTGCCGGCACTGCGGTACACGGCATCTTTGATCAGCCCGCCGCTTGCGATGCACTATTGCACTGGGCTGGGCTGACTGAGCTCGGCGCGGCTGTTGATTACCCAGCACACCGCCTCGTGCAGTTGGATCGTTTGGCTGATCAAGTCGAAGACTATCTGGATACCGACTGGTTACGCAGTGTGCTCAAACTGGATAGCGCAACGACTCAATCGGGAGCAGACTCACCAGCATGACCGACCACAACCGACCCTTCAGCGATGATGAACGCGCTGGCCTCTATCGCGCCATTTACGAACGCCGCGATGTACGCTCACAGTTTTTGCCCGACCCGATTCCGCGCCCAGTTTTAGCGCGCTTACTGAAAGCCGCACATCACGCACCATCAGTAGGCTTTATGCAGCCGTGGGATTTTATTCTGATCGACAGTTTAGAAGTCCGCGAGCAAGTACTGGCCAGCTACGATGAAGAAAATGCCAAAGCCGCAGACAACTACAGCGGTGAACGCCAAGACACCTACCGCAGCCTGAAACTGCAAGGCATTATCGAAAGCCCACTCAACCTGTGCATCACCTGCGACCGCAGCCGTGGCGGCACGCATGTTTTGGGGCGCAACTCGATAGTCGAGATGGATCTGTTTAGCACCTGTCTAGCCGTGCAAAATCTATGGCTGGCCGCACGTGCAGAAGGGATTGGTGTGGGTTGGGTCAGCATTCTTGACCAAGACAAATTGGCTAGCATCCTTAAGCTGCCAGAGCACGTTTATCCGCTGGCCTACTTATGTATTGGCTACGTCAGCGAGTTTTTTGACCAGCCCGAGCTGCAAACTAAAGGCTGGCG
>DATERP010000019.1:0-8986 GCA_035271385.1 Thiopseudomonas sp.
ACATAGACTGTTAATGCAAATGTCGACATCTTAACTCTCCTTAAACTTCTGCTTCTTTGTGGAACTCAATCACGCGCTCATCAATGCTCTCGAAATTAAAGTCTGGAGCTTTGCTGCGTAAGGTCATTAAGGTGCACACAATTGTACTTGCGCCATAGGCCGTTAACGAGCTGAGCAAAACAATGTACTCACGCAAGAAACCTACAGTAAAGAATACTAAAACTAATGCCGTGATAGCGCCGATGATTAAACCAGCCATACGACCAAAAAAGCCAAAAGTCATCAAGCCAATCACGACCCCACCACCCACAGCAGCGAAAATCTCAAAGAACACTGCAACTGCACCCTCAATCGGCAACCAGTTAAAGCGCACAATCAAGAACAACAGGAACGACACCGCAACCGAGACAGTAAAGGCTGCGTTCGTCACGCGATTCCAGTACAGGCTGGCAATCACTGGGAATACAATCGAGCCCCATAAGGCGCCGACAAAGATCAGCATGGAGAGGATATCCAGTTTTAAACTAGCAAATACCACTCCCAGCAACGCTGCAACCACCATAGTGAAACGCCCGACCCAAAGCATTTTTTGTGGGTCAGGTTTGTTTTTCGCAATATGCTTACCGTACACATCGGTCATGATAATCGCTGATAAAGCTGACAGATCAGAGTCAGCAGTGGATGAAAGCGAGCCAATCACCATAATAAACAGCATGGCCACCATAAAGGGCGGCAAGTACGTTGCAGCCATTTGTGGGATCAAGTTGTTTAAATCACCATCAATCGGCGTCACTCCAGCCAGCAAGGCCAATAAACCCAGCATCCCCAAGCCAATCACAATCGAGCCATAGCCAATAGTTGCGGTAATAAAGCTGGGTTTAATCAAATCTTCACGTACGGCAAATAAACGCTGAGCAATAGTTTGGTTACCAATGGCATAGGCCAGCACCGCTACAAAGAAAGGTGCGCCCTGCTCTAAAATGGCCGTCGTAGAAAAGAAGTCTTGCTGCTCAAGAGTGAGGTTGGACATCCCAGTTTCAAACAGAGTCGGGCCACCGAGCTGGAAGAAGATCATCGGTATAATAACCACCGCAGCTAAAATCATCGCCACCAACTGGGCAAAGTCGGTGTAGACCGAGGCTCTAAAGCCAGACCATAAGGTATAAGACAACACACCAAAGCCTGCAATCATCACACCCTGCACAAAGCTCAAGGGCGAGAGAATATCCACTAGCGCACCCGCTGCAGTGAAGTTCACCATCAAGCTAATCACACTCCCAACCACGTTGGAGCCTGCCAGAATCATCTGACTGGAACTGCCATGACGGGCGTGCATAATCTCGGCAAGGGTATGGGCATTGGGGGCGAGTTTGCGAAAGCGTCGGCCAAAGGGGTAGATAAAGAGAATCATCAGCGCACCCCAAAAACCATAGTGAATCGCGCCGGAAATACCATATTTATAGCCTGAACTGGCAGCCGCATAAAAGGATGCCGCCCAAATCCAGGTGGCGGTCATGCTTGCCGCCGACATGCCATAGCCCACCGAGCCATTAGCGGTCATATAACCGTCGGCGTTTTCTTGTTTTTTTCCAATGCGTAATGTGAGAAGAAAAGTGATGCCATAAAATCCCAGCAGGATCAGCAACGCACTACTTGTTGAAAATTGAAACATTCTTACTCCTTATGCCATGTATAACCATCATAAGCAGGACGAATGTTACACACAGCGATATTGCGCGCCTCAACAAGGTCAGCAAGATGGGCCTTGAGAGTGCATAAAAGAATTGCTGTAACAGGCAAATAAGGCCAACGCATCATGCGTCAACCAGACAACTACCAGTAGCAGACCGGAGACATCCCCTACAGCGATAAGCCGACCTGAGTCGGAAGATGCGCAAATATTGCTTATTTCTTGTATTTGCGACAGCAAAAAACCATAACATTAATTAGCCCGATAACCAAATAACGCTATGATTTTTTAAAGTAGCTGCCCTGTTTTTAACTGCATATTCGCGCGTTATACATCCACACTGCGCCTTAATGGCCGCTTCCAGCGCTCAGACACCACCACTCCAAACAAGGTCAAACCACCACCTAACGCGTGGTACAGCTCAAGCTGCTCCGACAACACTAAAGCCGCAATCATAATGGTCAAAATGGGCATCAAGTTAAAAAACACTGATGTACGACTCGGCCCTAAAACTCGTACGCCATGCATCCAAGCCAAAGGCGCGGCAATGGAAGCAAAGACACAGGCAAATAACACCAAAGGTAAATTTGTGCTGTTTAAACCGGTCTTTTCTGAAAACCAAAACAGTGGAAATAAGACAATCACCGCCACCAGCATTTGCAGATACAACAACTGCAGCGCTGGAATGTCCATCTGCCAATACTTTAATAAGGTGCTGTACACCGCATAGGCTAATGTCGCGATCAGCATCATCACGTCACCCATATTGATGCCCTGCTGAGCTATATTGCACAGATCACCATGACTCACGACCAGCAACACACCTAAAAATGAAAAGATTGCCCCGACTATAGCGCCCATAGTCAAGCGCTGGCCTAAAGCAATGATGGCCATACTCAACGACATCATCGGCATCAAGGATAAAATAATTCCCATATGCGTGGCTGAAGTTTTTGGTGCAGCAAAGTACGCCAGGCTTTGATAAATCGCCATCCCCAGCAAACCAAGGATAAAGATTTTAATTAAATGGGGACCAATATTGCTCCAATTGGCGATAACTGAGCGCAGAATAAAGGGCGTAAATAAAGCAGCAGCAAACACCCAGCGATAAAAACCAATCTCTGCTGGAAAGATCACACCCACTGTCATTTTATTTACGACCGTATTGGCGGCCCAAAAAATAACGGCGAGCAAGGGAAAAGCGTACTGCACGTTCAATGTCCTTCTTAATTGAGTTATATATTTAAAAATTAATCATCAGTCGGCTGTTATCAATAAACGCATTGATTCTCGCTCACAGCTATATCAATACCCCTGCACAGTATCATGCCCTACGACTGACTCCGAAAAATTTCAAAATCCCGCCAATAAAAAACGGCTGGAGCATTAAGCAACCAGCCGTTTGAGTACCACGTAACACTTATAAAACTTACATCCCGAGCATCCGCGGTAAGCCCAGCGACACACTTGGGACATAGGTGATAATCACCAAGAAGCCCAGTAACAGCATCAACCAAGGCATCGCCGCCTTAATCACTTCAGATAACGGCATACCCGTGACAGCCGAGGTGACAAAGAGGTTGAGCCCCACTGGCGGGGTAATCAAACCAATCTCCATATTCACCACCATAATGATACCGAGGTGAATTGGATCAATGCCCAGTTGTACTGCAATTGGGAAGAGGATCGGTGCCAAAATCAAGATAATGGCTGAGGGTTCCATAAAGGCACCGGCAATCAGCAGCACAATATTGACCACTAATAAGAACATCCATGGCTCAAGTCCCGCCTCTAACACCATCGAGGTGATTTGCTGTGGAATTTGCTCAGTGGTTAACACGTGGGCAAACAACATGGCATTGGCAATAATAAACATCAGCATAATGCTGAGCTTGGCCGACTCCAACACCACTTTCGGCGCTTGGGTAAGGCGCATATCTTTGTAAACAAAGAGCGCAATAAAGGCTGAATACACCGCCGCTACAGCCGCCGCTTCAGTGGGGGTGAACATTCCAGAATAAATACCGCCGAGGATAATCACCATCAGCAGCAAACCCCATACCGCTTTACGCGCAGCTCCGAGCCACTCACCCAGAGTTGCACGAGGTAGAGCTGGAAGGTTTTTCTTCACCGCAATAATGTAAATCGCCACCATCAGTACTAAGCCCAGCAGCAAGCCCGGTACCACACCGGCCATAAACAAAGTACCAACCGAGGTTTCAGTCGCTGCAGCGTAAACCACCATCACCACTGATGGCGGGATCAAGATACCCAAGGTACCAGCGTTGGTGACTATACCTGCGGCAAACGGCTGCGGATAACCCGAGCGTACCATACCAGCAATCGCAATCGAGCCGACTGCGGCAACCGTAGCCGGACTGGAGCCTGATAATGCTGCGAACAACATACAGGCCATCACCGCACCAATAGCCAAGCCACCACGGATGTGACCGACACTGGCGTTGGCAAAGTCGATTAAACGTCGTGCCACACCACCGGTGGTCATAAATGAACCGGCCAGCAAGAAGAACGGAATGGCTAACAAGGTGTAGTGTTCACTGGTCTCAAACAGCTTAATCGCCAATGAGCGCACTGAGTCCGGACTGAATAAAATAATGGTGACTGAGCCTGCTAAACCCAAAGAAATAGCAACAGGCACACCAATAAACATCAGCGCAAACAACGCTAGAAACAGAAAGGGAATCGTCATGACTTAGAGTCCTCTGTCTCAGTTAATTTCATCGCATCAGCGGCTTCATCAGCCAGACCTAAATTCACTTGTTCATTGCGCAAAATACGCACTAAAATTTCCACAAAACGGATAAAAACTAGCGCAAAACCAATCGGCACAATCACGCCAATGTGCCATTGTTTGATGCCAAACTGACCTAAATCATCGGCACCAATAGCTGCGTTCATTAAGGTTGAAATCCATTCAAAACTCGCAACTGTCAATAAGCCTGCATAACCCAAACTAAATAAGCAGGCGACAATCGCAATCAGGCGCTGGGTTGGTCGTGACGCTAATTTAACTAATGCATCTACACCAATGTGCCCACCAATGCGCACGCCATAGGCCAAACCAAAGAAAATTAACCAAGCAAATAAGGCTTTAGTGGTGGCATTACTCCAGGTCATGCTTTGCACGATATCGAGAAAAAAGTCACCTACAGCGTAAAATAGCTCTGAAACACCTTCTGAGCGCTCAGAAAAATACCCACCCACTGCATAAAACAGGGTGTACAGGTTATTTAAAATGACATAAACAAAGGTGACCAGCGTCATAGCCGCCAGCAGGAAAACAATAAAGCCTTCCTCAAAGCGATCCCAGATCAGACGTATCGCATTCATAAAGTACTCTCCAGAAACACATAGCGCCCAGCGGCGCTATGTGTCAGCTATACAGTAACCTAAGCGCAACATAGCGCTACGCTAAGGTCTAACTCTTACTGCTGATTCGACGCTTCGGCAGCTTGAATGCGCTCAGCACCAATTTCTTTTTCAAACTTCTTCCAAACGGGCTTGACCTGATCACGCCACTGGTCACGCTGCTCTTTGGTTAAAAGAATGATTTCGCTTTTACCACTGTCAATAATCGCTTGCTTATCGCGCTGATTAATCTCATCAGCATGCTTGTTCACTTCAACAGTCACTTCTTCCATGATACTGCTCAGTTCAGTGCGCACATCAGCGGGTAAACCGTTCCAGAATTTAGTGTTAGTAATCACCATATAGTCAAGCAAACCGTGGTTTGACTCAGTGATGTACTTTTGCACTTCATGCATTTTCTGTGAGTAGATGTTGGAGTACGGGTTTTCCGCACCATTGACTACGCCAGTTTGCAGACCTTGATACACTTCACCAAAGCTCATTTTACGCGGGTTAGCACGCAGTGCTTTAAACTGCTCATCCAATACAGCGGACGCTTGTACACGGAACTTCAGGCCACGCGCATCTTTAGGCAGGTGCAGTGCTTTGTTGGCAGATAACTGCTTCAAACCGTTGTGCCAGTAGCCCAAACCGGTGATGCCTTTATCTTCCATCGAAGTTAACAACTCTTTACCCACTGGACCTTTCTGGAAACGATCAACCGCTTCCATATCGTCAAATAAGAAGGGTAAGTCAAAAATCTGGATGGGTTTTGAGTAGTGCTCAAATTTTGCTAATGACGGTGCAATCAACTGCACATCGCCCAATAGCAAAGCTTCCATTTCTTTACCGTCACCGAATAAAGATGAGTTGGGATACACCTCAACTTTAACTTGGCCAGGCAAACGCTCTTCAGCCAGTTTCTTAAACAGCAATGCACCTTGGCCTTTAGGCGTGTGCTCAGCTACCACGTGTGAGAATTTAATTACAATCGGCTCAGCAGCATTAGCTAAACTGGCCAGCCCCAATGAAACAGCACAAACCAGTGCTTTAGCGGTCATTTTAAGCATTAAAATTTCCTCTTACTTTGAATAGTCAGTGCCGCCACAGGCGACATAATGTGTTGTTGGCCACGTGTTTAATCACGCGCGCTTTATATGTAACGCAAATTACATACCCACTGATTCCACATACGACTAAAGTCGAGAAATAAAACGCCAACACAGGTCCACATAGACCTTATGCACAGCCAGAACAGCTACTCAATGCTAGATATGGCGATAATCCGCCATCAAGAATCAACTGCTGGCGGATTATCGCCAGAGCTTGCAAAATGTAAGTCATATTTACGTAACTTATCGTGCAAGGTTTTACGTGGTAGTTGTAACGCCTGCGCCACTTCTCGCAGCGACTGATGCGGGTTGAGTAATTCACTGGCAATCAAGCTGCGCTCAAAGGCTTCGACTTGCTCACTCAGTGGTAAATCACTGCCAGGTAACGCCTGTAGCGTTTGCGCTTGTACAATGCCTAAATCCAAGCCCAGCACAAAACGCTCAGCAGCATTTTGTAACTCGCGCACATTACCTGGCCAATCATGACCCAACAATGCCGCACGAATTGCGGTACTTAATTCCACTGGCGCCACTTTGTATTTCTCACAAGCGACATCAACAAAGTGCTGAAACAACGGCAGAATATCTTCACTGCGTTGACGTAACGCGGGAATATTAATTTGTGCGACATTGAGACGATAATATAAGTCCGCACGGAAGCGCCCAGCATCTGCAGCGGCCAACAAATCTTCTTTAGTGGCGGCAATCACGCGGATATCCAAGGGAATGAGTTGATTAGAGCCCACGCGTTCGACCACACGCTCTTGCAATAAGCGCAGCAACTTTACCTGCACATCCAAGCTCATGCTTTCGATTTCATCCAGAAAAATAGTGCCGCCATTGGCATATTCAAATTTACCAATACGGCGTTTTTGCGCCCCGGTAAAAGCGCCACTTTCATGGCCAAACAACTCGCTTTCAATCACCGACTCAGCTAAAGCACCGGCATTAATCGCCACAAAAGGTGCAGCACAACGCGAAGACAAATCATGTAAAGCGCGCGCCACTACTTCTTTTCCGCTGCCGGTTTCACCTAAAATCAGCACATCAGCTTGAATGTTAGCTAAAGCACTGACTTGATTACGCAAACGCTGCACATTGGGTGAATGGCCTAATAAACGCTCACCCAGCATGTGCTGCTCACTCAAAGCCAAACGCAAGGAGCGATTTTCTAAAACCAAGCGGCGCACTGCTAAAGCACGCCGTACGCTATCAAGTAATAATTCACTGGCAAAAGGCTTTTGTAAAAAGTCATACGCGCCAATACGCATCGCTTGCACAGCCAAGGGCACATCACCATGACCGGTAATCAGCAACACGGGTAACTCTTGATCAAAGCGCTGTAACTGCTCCAGCAACTCCAGACCATTCATGCCGGGCATACGGATATCTGTGACTAAAACCCCGGCCCACTGCTCAGGCAAGGCAGACAAAATACCCTCAGCACTGCCGTAGGCTTGCACGCGCAAACCGGCTAAATCAAAGGTTTGCGATAAGGCTGTACGTAAATGAACATCATCATCGAGTAGCAGCACATCAGTTGCATGGCTGATCTGTATCATTCAAAACGATCCTCGCTCGAACGTAAATTCACTGCAGATGGAATCTCACGTAAATATAAAGTCACTTGTGCACCGCCCTCAGGATGATTGGCAAATAACAATCGTCCCTTCAGGGCCTTAATTAGCGTTGCACAAATCGCTAAGCCTAAACCTAGACCGCGAGCACTGGTTTTAGTGGTATAAAACGGCTCGCAGGCTTGCTCTAAGGCCTGCTCGGTAAAACCTGGACCATTATCACGCAAGATCAATACCACCCAGCCCTCTTCCACCCGAGTATTGAGCCAAATACGTCGCGGCAGGCCTTTTTCACTCAGAGCATCCAAGGCATTACTGATCAAATTACTCAGCACTTGGCGCAAACGCGTTTCACCAGCCTCGACCCACAAAGTGGCATCGGGCACATCACGAATAATTTCCACCTGTAAACTGCGCTGCCGCTTGGCGGTCAAGGCTAAAGCATCCTCAATCGCTGGCTGTAAGGCCACATGCTCCGAGGCCAGACGGTCACGACGAGCAAAGGCGCGCAAATGGCTGATAATCGATGCCATACGCTCGGTCAATTGTGCGACCAAATCCAAGTTGGAACGCACTTCAGCAAAGCGTTGCTTATCCAGTAAAATTTTCGCGTTATCGGTGTAACTACGAATGGCAGCCAGTGGTTGATTGAGCTCATGACTGATACTGGCGGACATAATACCCAACGCGGATAATTTACTTGCTTGCACCAACTCATCTTGCGCACGCACGAGTTCTTGCTGGGCAGACTCACGCTCTAATACCTCTTGTTTAAGGCGACTATTGAGCGTTTGTAAATCTTGGGTACGGGTGCGCACGTTATCTTCAAGAACGCGTTTTGCATGAGCATCCATGGCTATGCGTTCAAGATAATGACGGCGACGCTGCATCAATAAACCCAAAATCAACAGCACCGCCAATAATGAAGCTGCCACCACCGCCAGTGCCGTACGAGTGGGTTCTTTAATTAAGCGTTGCGGCGCGAAAATACTGACCTGCCAACCTATCTCATCTAAGTGTTGCTCAAAGGTCAGCCAATCGTTAGGTTGCAGATCGATACGCTGAGGATTCACTGAAGTGTAAGGCTGGTGCTCGGCAATACTGAGTTGTTCTTGCTCGGTTAGATCACGGGTTGCCCTAAAGCGCCAATCGGGCTGTGAGGCTAAAATGACCACGCCATTTTTATCGGTCACCATTAACTGTTCTGGCGTTTTACCCCACAGGGCTTCCGTGTAATC
>DATERP010000020.1:0-17035 GCA_035271385.1 Thiopseudomonas sp.
AACTCAACGGTTCGTTCCAATGTCAACAAAGACTTGGATGATAACCGTCTGATCTTGGCTTACACCTTACCTTTGTTGTAAGTTGAGCGGCACGTTACTCTGAGTACGTGCCCGCTTTTGTTGGGTTAACATTTGTGTGCAGTGTTAAATCTGCATACAAATGTTACCTTCTAGCGCTTGAAAACTAATACTCTTCATGCTACTTGCTTATTCTTAGCGGGTACTGTATATTTATAAGCCTATCCCGACTCAAACGACTATTTGATTGAGTGGCGTGGTACAGAGAAAGACATAATCGATACGCCTCAGAGCATCAGCTCGCGCATAATCTAGAATGCTACAACTTGTGTTTTCGCAAAGAAAACTCGGTTCAATACTGAAATAACTATCAGTACTGCTTTATTTCTGAACACCACCTACTTTTATGATTAGCAGTTATTGCTACGTCTCGTTTTCGGGAGACTTCACAGCCTTTGCTGTGCGCATATTATAAAAAGGGGTAATGGTATGGATAGCCTAAAAGTATTCAAAACAATGAGTCGCTATTTTACAGCGCAAATCAATGCAATCAGTCACAGTATGCAATTGGCTGAGCAGCCAAGTGGTGCTGCTATGGGTTTAGAAAATCGACTGTTGGTCGACGCTTGGAACACCTTGGCTGATCGAGAATCTATTGATACACGTTGTGCTGCTTGCTAAATAAGCTATTGCGCCTACTTCGGTAGGCGCAAGCTTGGCTTTATTTCTATGTAAGCTTTTCTGATAAATCTGTGGTTCTATCTATAGCAATGCAAGCAATCTGGCACATTTTGGTGCTCATTTATTGCTCTCGAGTCCCAGCATGAAGCATCGCATATGCTCAATACTATGCGCTGGCATATTTTCTTTGATGATCAAAAACAGAATTTTTTGCCTATAGGCATTCGTACATATTTCCTTTGCTATTGCTAATCATGAGCGGCCTGTATCGGCAGCAAAATTAGGGCAGGGTGCATGCATACGGCTCTCAATATACTCGTATTGCAGGCTAGGCCTAGAGAGCAGCATTTGGTCGCTCTCAATCATCCGCTAGGTAAAGGCTACCTGCATCCAGCAGTAGCTCTTAAGACAAAAATAAGCTCAGCCTATATACGACTACGTGTAAACAGTTTCGCAGTCGCAGTGACTTTTTAAATAAAAAACAACAATTCCCAAGAAAATCGACCTTCTGTAGTGCGATTTAAGCTTCTTTTGCGATGGTGTCCTTATCATTGTATTCATTTTTAAAAATCCTTTCTATCGGCCTCTAAGGCAGCTTAAGTAGCATTTGGTTTTCAATTCAGTAAATATCAATAAATTCAATATAAAACTAATTAAAAATATGTTTCTAATAAATTATATTAACTTTATCAAATGGTCATTTGAACAACTAAAATAAGTGCTATTATGGCTTTGAATAAGCGATTTAAGCTGAAAATAGCTTGTAAAACGCTAAATCAAGTTGTTTGAGCGCTGTGTGGCTTGGTCTTTGGTGTGCAATTCAAGCTGTTGCTTTAGCTTTGCTCTGAGCCAAGACAGATCATGCTGTGATACACATTGTTAAATGCTTTATAAGGAGAGATGCTGTGTTAGTGCGCTTTGAAAATGATAGGGCTAGGCAGTGTTGCACATAGATCAAAGTGATGCACAAAAAGGAATCAGTACATTTGAGCAATCTTCAGGACTATTTAACAATCCTGCAGTAGCTTATATCACGCGACTGGGTTCTTTAGGTAGCAAGAGAACAGTGATGTCGTCGTTGCGCATTGTTGCGCAAATGCTGGGTTTTGCTGGTATTGATAGCTGTCCTTGGCAAGAGCTGAAAAGACCGCATATTCTGCAAATACTCTTTAAATTATCTGAAAAAGGTTTGTCGCCGGCGACGCAGAATAGCTACTTGTCTTCACTTAAGGGTGTGTGCGAAGAAGCCTGGATGCTTGAGTTAATGAGTGCAGAGGATTATCAAAAGATTTACAAAATACCTTCGGTTAAAGGTTCGCGCTTGGCTGCTGGCCGGGCACTTGAGCCTGCCGAGGTCACGTCTTTAATGTCTGCCTGCGGCACAGGTTGCCCAGCGAGTGTACGTGACAAAGCTATTGTTGCCTTATTGATTGGTTGTGGCCTGCGTAAAGCTGAAGTGATTAGCTTGCTAGTGGAAAATATCAACTGGAAGGAATCTGCTTTTACCGTGATTGGTAAGGGCAATAAACAGGCTAAATGTTTTATGCCTGCACAGACGCTAGCCGCTATAGAAAAGTGGCTAACTGTGCGCGGTAAACACAGCGGTTATCTTTTTAGTCGTATTCTTAAAAATGGCTCTATTCAAGATGAGCCTATTAGTGGGCAGGGGATTACTTATATTCTCAAGAAGCGTGGCGCGCTTGCACAAATTGATACTTTTGCTCCGCATGATACGCGCCGTACATTTGCCACGCGGATGTTTGAAAGCGGTGCTGATGCCTTGATTGTACAAGCGGCAATGCGACATTCTAATCTTGATACCACGCGGCGTTATGATTTCCGGGGAGAGAAAAAACTTAAGGAAGTGAGCCAGACAGTTAATTTTTTTAGCTGATATAGAACTGTCTGCTGCTTTAGCGTATTGCTGAAGTTACAGACCTTTCTAACTCACTAAAAGCCCCAATGGCTGACACTATTTCAGTCTGTAAATCATCATCTTCCAGTCGTTTTTTAACCGGCTTGGAAAAGATCTTAATCCAGTTGTACAACGTCTTATCACTGGTGCCTAAGTGCGTAGCAACGTCCACAACAGCATAATCATGGACGGTCACTTGGTTGACAGCTTCTTGCTTAAATTCATCTGAATAACGGTAGCCTTTGTTCATGTTTAACCCCTTATGGTTGTTCATCTTTTTACCATAAAAAGTGTCGGGGTTAGTCAGGCCTTATCAGAGTGGCCGAACAGAAATAGTAGGCACAAAAAAACCCTTGATTTTTCAATCAAGGGTTTTTTTTAATTTGGCGGAGGAGGTGAGATTCGAACTCACGGATAGTCGCCCATCGACGGTTTTCAAGACCGTTGCCTTCAGCCACTCGGCCACTCCTCCCTTTCAATGGCGGCTATGATAGCGCAATATAATATCCTGTCAAACGTTTTTCAGTATTTTTATAAAAATAGTTGCTATGATGGTTGTCGGCACACTTAATCAGGAGTTTTATGATGCGTGAACAACAGAATTACTCGTTAGGCCAGACCACGGCAGCTCGCTCTGAAAGCAGCGCGGTTTTGCGTAACACTTATGGCTTGCTTGCCCTGACATTAGCGTTCAGTGGCGTAGTCGCTTATTTCTCACAACAAATGAATATGCCGCACCCAGGCATTATGCTGACCTTAGTCGGTTTCTACAGTTTATTTTTCTTAACCATGAAGCTGCGCAACTCAGGTTGGGGCTTGCTAACAACATTCGCGCTGACCGGCTTTATGGGTTACACCTTAGGCCCAATCTTAAACATGTATATGAGCATGTCCAATGGTGCGAGCGTTATCAGCTCAGCCTTTGCCATGACTGCCTTTGTATTTACCGGTTTATCGGCGTACGTACTGATCACACGTAAAGACATGAGTTTCCTCAATGGCTTTATCACTGTGGGCTTCTTTGTGTTGCTAGCTGCTGTGATTGCGAGCTTTATTTTTGATATCTCAGGTTTACAGTTAGCGATTAGTGCAGGTTTTGTGCTGTTCTCATCAGCGATGATTCTGTTTCAAACCAGTGCCATTATTCAAGGCGGTGAGCGTAACTACATTATGGCGACCATCAGCCTGTATGTATCCATCTACAATCTGTTCCTCAGCTTGCTCAGTATCTTGGGTTTCGCTAGCAACGACTAATAGATGTAACGCTATTGGTTTAGCAAAGGGTTCTATTGGTCTACAATAGAACCCTTTTTTATTACTTATATTTTTGCTTCGAGCATGAGTAGCATTGCCTCAAACGGCATGCGTATCAACTACACAAGGATCTGTCATGATTAAAAAATGCTTATTTCCAGCCGCGGGCTACGGTACGCGCTTTTTACCAGCCACTAAAGCCATGCCTAAAGAAATGCTACCCATAGTGAATAAGCCATTGATTCAATATGGCGTTGAAGAAGCGCTGCAGGCAGGCCTTAAGCAAATCGCTGTAGTGACCGGTCGCAATAAGCGCGCAATTGAAGACCATTTTGATATCAGCTATGAAATGGAACATCAAATCAACGGTACAGATAAAGAGCAGTACCTGAAGGGTGTGCGCAGTTTAATCAGCGAGTGTACTTTCTCATATACGCGCCAAATCGAAATGAAAGGGTTAGGGCACGCGATTCTAACGGGTCGCACCTTAATTGGTGATGAAGCATTTGCTGTAGTACTGGCAGATGACTTATGTATCAATACAGAGGGTGATGGCGTGCTTGAGCAAATGATCAAGCTGTATAAGCAGTTTCGTTGCTCAATTGTTGCCATTCAGGAAGTGCCGATGGAAGACACCGCTAAGTACGGTGTGATTGCTGGCGAGATGATTCGTGATGATGTGTATCGTGTACATTCCATGGTGGAAAAACCCAAGCCTGAAGACGCGCCTTCTAACTTAGCTATTATTGGTCGCTATATTTTGACACCCGATATCTTTGATTTGATTGAGCAAACCGAGCCAGGCAAGGGCGGTGAGATTCAAATTACTGATGCGCTAATGAAGCAGGCGCAAGATGGCTGTGTGATTGCCTATAAGTTTAAAGGTCAGCGCTTTGATTGTGGTAGCGTTGAAGGCTATATCGATGCGACCAACTTTTGCTACGAGAATCTGTACAAGAAAGGCGAGTAGCAGTGCAATATCCATGTGTTAACCACCTGAACTGGAGAGTAGTGTATGTCCTATGATTTTGATTTATTTGTCATTGGTGCGGGTTCAGGTGGGGTGCGTGCTGCACGTTTTGCCGCCTCATTTGGTGCGCGAGTTGCTGTAGCCGAAAGTCGTTATTTAGGTGGTACCTGCGTTAACGTCGGTTGTGTGCCGAAAAAGCTGATGGTGTATGCAGCGAACTATCAAGATGAGTTTAAGCTCAGTCGCAGTTTTGGCTGGGATGTGGAAGCAAAAAGCTTTGACTGGACCACGCTGATTAGTCATAAGAATACTGAAATTGAACGCTTAAACGGTATTTATGAAAAGCTGCTGGTTAATAGTGGCGTTAACTTGCTCAATGGTCACGCCAAGTTAGTTGATGCGCATACCGTTGATGTCGATGGTATGCAGTATACCGCTGAGCATATTTTGGTCGCAGTCGGTGGCTGGCCACAGGTGCCTGATATCCCAGGTCGCGAGCACATAACCGATTCTAACCAAGTATTCTTCTTAAAAGAGCAGCCCAAACGCGTCTTAGTGATTGGTGGTGGTTATATTGCGGTTGAGTTTGCCTCAGTCTTTCATGGCTTGGGCTCAGAGACGCAACTGGCGTACCGTGGTGATTTGTTTTTACGTGGTTTTGATAATGATGTGCGTGAACATTTGCATCAGGAACTGCTGAAAAAAGACATGACACTACGCTTTAACTGCGATGTGCAACGCATTGATAAACAAGCAGATAACAGTTTATTAATTACTTTCACAGATGGGAAAACCACAGAAGTCGATTGTGTTTTCTATGCCACGGGTCGTCGTCCAATGCTGGATAATTTAGGCTTGGAAAACGTTGATATTAAGCTAAATAAGCAAGGCTTTATTGCTGTGGACGAGCTGTATCAAACCTCAGAAAGCAGCATTTTAGCCATTGGTGATGTAACAGGGCGCGTACAGCTGACGCCGGTTGCTTTAGCTGAAGGCATGGCAGTTGCACGTCGTTTGTTCCGCAGCGAAGAATACCGTCCGGTAGATTACGATCTGATTCCAACGGCAGTATTTAGCTTGCCAAATATTGCCACAGTCGGCATCAGTGAAGAACAGGCAAGGGCAGATGGCTTTGCGGTAGAAGTCTTTAAAAGCAGCTTTAGACCGATGAAGCTCAGCTTATCGGATCAACAAGAACGCATCTTTATGAAGCTGGTTGTTGATAAAGCTACTGACCGTGTCTTGGGCTGCCATATGGTGGGTCCAGATGCTGGCGAGCTGATGCAAGGTATTGCCGTAGCCTTAAAAGCTGGGGCAACTAAGCAAGTGTTTGATGACACCATTGGTATTCATCCAACAGCAGCTGAAGAGTTTGTCACCATGCGTACACCCAGCGCATAAAACAGACCCCATATAGAACAGTGGCAACAAAAACGGCGCAGAATATGCGCCGTTTTGCTATCTACACAGTGAAATGCACAGATTATGCAGCTATTAAGCGTGTATCAGTGGGCATCGTGCGCAGAATGGTCCATAGCATGGCCATTATGTTCAGCAGCAGTACCCGCATCGCTGGATTTGATATTTACAGTAATATCAACTTGACCGGCGTGTTCAAATTGCAAAGTCAGTGGTAGTTGCTCACCAGCCACTAAAGGCTTTTTCAAATCAATCAGCATCACATGATAGCCACCAGGCTTAAGTGTGAGACTGTCATGTGCAGGCACATCGATGCCATCCACTTTAACCATGCGCATCACATCGCCTTCATGAATGTGAGCGTGCAGTTCAGTGATGTCAGCAATAGAACTGTGCGCGCTGAGCAAGCGGTCAGCTTGATCGCTAGGGTTGTCGATAGTCATAAAGGCCGCGCCAACCGGTGCGCTGGGTGGTAATTCACGTGACCAAGCATTTACCACAGTTAGAGTGGTGTGCGCTGCAGCAGTTATTGTATCTGCAGTCGAGTGATGCTGGTGATGCTCAGCATAGCTGGGTGCAGCAGTTGTCAGCGTGATAGCAAAGAGACTGGCAGCAAGGGCTGTTAAGCGCATGGAGAAACTCCTGTAATGAAAATGCATGATCAAAAATAGTGAGTTAATTTAGCACGTCAAGATGATGAATAGACTGCGGCATTGTGCAGCAGCATCGATTATGAGCCGGCCTCAATATAGTCGATTTAACATAATATTGATTATAGCATAACTATATGTTTTATAAGATTGCGCGTTAATCAATCATTTTGCTTAGATTTGCCTGTAATGGCTTTTAAGGCGTTTTGCTCAATATCAATAGCAGGATCAACGAACTCTGTCGTCAAGCCGTCCTCCATGCTCTCAAGCTCCTCCAGTAACGAACTAAAGCTAACCTGTGAAGTATTCTTCAGGGTTTGTGCTGGCGCGCCGCTTACAGCAATCTGCACTGCTGCACCCTCTGCAGTATGCTGATCTAGAGTTTTGTCTTTGATCGTTACCTGTAAGTCTTGTAAGGCACTGGCATTGGGTAACTCATTTAAGCCGCGCAAGTTAAAATAATCTAGAAAAGTTTTTGTCGTGGCAAGCATCGCCGGTTTGCCCGGTACATCTTTATAGCCCACCACAGTAATCCATTCGCGCTCTAATAACGTCTTGATAATGCTGGTACTGACCGCCACACCACGCACATCTTCAATTTCACCGCGCGTGATTGGCTGGCGGTATGCAATTAAGGCTAAGGTTTCTAACATCGCCCGCGAATAACGCTGTGGACGTTCTTCCCATAAACGCCCAACATATGAAGAATACTCAGTACGTACCTGTAAACGAAAACCTGAAGCCACCTCTGTCAACTGATACGAACGCCCTTGCGTATCTAAATCAAGCTGCTCTAAAGCTGCGTTAATTTGCGCTATGCTGGGTTTATGTTCTTCGTCAAACAGCTCAGCGATACGCCCAACACTTAAAGGCTTACCTGCCGCTAACAACAAGGCTTCTAGCACTTTTGCGAAGTGTTGCTTATGCTCGAAATCCAGCTTATTCATGGGTTTTAGTTCGTACATGGATTTCACTAAAGGCTGCGTTTTGCACTAATTCAATCAAAGATTCTTTAACTAACTCTAAAATGGCCATAAAGGTCACAACTACACCTAAACGCCCTTCTTCTAGGGTAAATAATCGGGTAAAAGGTACAAAGTTGCCATCACGCAAGGCTGTAAGTACCCTGCTCATACGCTCACGGGTTGACAGCGTTTCACGACTAATTTGATGGCTTTCAAACATATTGGCGCGCCGCAATACATCAGCCATCGCGAGCAAGACTTCTTCCAAAGCCACATCAGCCATTAAGTGGCGCACTTGCGCTTGCGGAGCCACAGCCTTAGCGATAAATACATCACGGCCCACACGTGGGATTTCATTTAAGTCTTCGGCCGCTGTTTTAATGCGCTCATACTCTTGCAGTCGACGAATCAGTTCTGCGCGCGGGTCTTCATCGTCATCAAGGCTGCTGTGCTGTGAGCGTGGTAATAACATGCGCGATTTGATTTCAGCCAGCATGGCCGCCATCACCAAATACTCAGCCGCGAGCTCTAAGCGCACGGCTTTCATCAGCTCAACGTAGCCCATGTATTGGTGGGTGATTTGCGCAACCTGGATATCAAGAATATCGATATTTTCTTTACGGATCAGGTACAAGAGTAAATCTAAAGGCCCTTCAAAGGCCTCAAGAATGACTTCCAATGCATCCGGCGGAATATATAAATCCATAGGCAAGGCAGTCATAGCCTCACCATAAATCAAAGCCAGCGGCAGATGCTCTGTTGCTAGAGCCATCACCGCGCCCGGCTCTTTATCCACACTTGAATCGATACGCTCAGTCATTACTAACTGCGAAATGGTTCTGGATCGCCACAACCTTCACGTAAAATCTCCGGCTCTTCGTCCACAAAACTGACAACTGTTGATGCTTCAATCCCGCCATAACCGCCATCAATAATCAGATCCACTTGGTTTTCTAGCAGATCTCTAATCTCATAAGGATCGCTAAGTGGCTCATCGGCGTCAGGGAGAATCAAAGTGACACTCATCAATGGCTCACCTAACTCTGTTAACAAGGCATGTGCAATTGGATGACCGGGTACGCGCAAACCAATGGTGCGGCGCTTAGGGTGCATCAACATGCGCGGCACTTCACGAGTGGCGTTGAGAATGTAAGTGTATGGACCTGGTGTGTAGGCTTTGAGCAGACGAAACGCCTTGGTATCCACTTTGGCAAATACGCCCAACTCTGATAGGTCGCGGCACATCAAAGTAAAGTTGTGCTTGTCGTCTAAACGACGAATACGACGGATGCGCTCCAGAGCAGTCTTGTCACCTAAGCGGCAACCTAATGCATAAGATGAATCGGTTGGGTAAATAATCACCCCGCCTTTACGTACAACGTCAGCCGCTTGCTTAATTAAGCGGTCTTGCGGGTTTTCCGCATGAATTTGGAAGAATTTCATAGCCATGTCCTCATGGTTAAAGGGATGCAGTCTGTAATGTAGGGAAATCCAGCAGCGGAGTTAAATCATCCGGTACAGCTCGATAACGCCCCAACTCAGACCACTGCTGAGGTAAATGAAAGTCGCTACCAGCGCTGACTTTTAAATTAAATTCGCGCGCCAGTATCGATAAAGTACCCACCTGCTCTGCAGGCTGCATACTATTGACCACTTCCAGCGCATGCCCACCGGCATTGACAAAGCCTTGCACTAAACGCCGACGTTTGGTGCGAGTAAATTTGTAATGATATAAGTGTGCCAAGCTGATGGATGCTTGAGCTTGCAACAGTGTGGCCACAGTTTCTTCAAGAGTTGGCCAGTGTTGTTTAACGTCACCAATTTTGCCGGAGCCCAACCATTTGCGAAAGGCTTCAGCATGATCACGCACATGCCCTGCTTTAACTAAATACTGGGCAAAGTGTGGGCGAGCTGGAGCGTTTGCACTGTCGCCCAGTTCGGCTTGAATCGCCTGAGCCCCTTCAAGCGCATTAGGAATCCCTTTTGCGGCTAGACGTTTGGCGATTTCTTCTGAGCGCAACCAGCGACCGGTATGCAAAGCTTGCGTTGCAGCAATAATCGCTGGGTCATCTAAAGCAAAATTATAACCCAAGATATGGATAGTGGTGCCGCCCCAAACACAGGACAACTCAATACCATTGATAAGCTGTAGACCAATTTCATCTGCGGTGCGCTGGGCTTCTGGCAAGCCCTCGATCGTGTCATGATCGGTTAATGCCAGAATTTTCACGCCTTGCTCATGCGCGCGAAGGACCAACTCACGTGGTGTTAAGGCACCATCGGAGGCTGTACTGTGACAATGTAGATCTATATCCATTTTCAATGCTTACGCTTGCGGCTGTGTTTGCTATTATGCCGTTTCCTTTCTGTTATGGCGCGTACTGTGAAACAATTCATCGATTTTATCCCACTTATCTTGTTTTTTATCGTCTTTAAGCTCGAGCCGCGTGATATTGAGTTGGCTGGACAGGTGTTTTCTCTGGGCGGTATCTTTAGCGCAACGGCGGTTTTAATCATCAGTTCACTGGTGGTGTATGGCACTTTGTTTGCTATGCAGCGTCGTTTGGAAAAAGGTCAATGGTTAACTTTAGTGGGCTGCTTGTTTTTTGGTGGCTTAACTTTAACCTTCCATAGTGAAACCTTCTTAAAGTGGAAAGCACCTATAGTGAATTGGTTGTTTGCCTTAGGTTTTGCCGGCAGCCACTTTATTGGTCAGCAACCGCTGATCAAACGCATTATGGGCCATGCACTGACCTTGCCTGACCGAGTTTGGACGCAACTGAACATTGCTTGGGTGATGTTCTTTATCGTTGCCGGTTCTGCTAACTTATTTGTCGCCTTTACCTTTCATGAGATTTGGGTCGACTTTAAAGTATTTGGCAGCTTAACTATGACCGTGCTGTTTTTAATTGGCCAAGGCATATTTTTAGCCAAACACATGCAAGATCAGCCCGAAAAGCCTAACAAGGAATTATAACCCATGCTGTATGCCATTATTGCCACAGACAAGCCCGATAGTTTAGCCAAGCGTATGGCTGCGCGCCCTGCCCATTTAGCGCGTTTACAAGCGTTGCAAGATGCAGGTCGCTTAGTGTTAGCTGGACCTCACCCAGCCATTGATAGCAGTGATCCTGGTAATGCAGGCTTTACTGGTAGCTTAGTCGTGGCTGAATTTACCTCATTACAAGCAGCACAAGACTGGGCTGCAGCTGATCCATACTGCGCTGCTGATGTGTATGCGGATGTTGTAGTTAAGCCGTTTAAACAAGTCTTTCCAAGTTAATGATGCGGTCCATACAACACGCTGGAGTGGTTAAAAGTTCATGAGCACTATTTTGTTAGTGGACGATGATCAAGAGCTCAGCGAGCTTTTGAGCAGCTGGCTGAGTCAGGAAGGCTTTAATCTGCATGCTTGTTTTGATACACAAAGTGCCCGTGAGTACTTAGACCGCAACCCTGAGCCTGATGCCGTGATTTTGGATGTGATGTTACCGGACGGTAATGGCTTGCAATTATTACGCAAAGTACGCGCTGAGCATCCGCAATTACCGGTGGTAATGCTCAGTGCTCGCGGCGAACCTACGGATCGTATCATTGGTCTAGAGCTTGGGGCTGATGATTACTTGGCTAAACCTTGTGATCCACGTGAACTCACCGCTCGTTTGCGCGCAGTATTACGCCGTACTGTCAGCTCGCCGGTTGCCACCCCCAGCACTATAAGTGTTGGCGATTTGCAATATAGCCCGGCACGCGGTGTAGCCAATATCAGTGATCAAGCAGATATTGACCTGACCTTATCAGAAGGTCGTATCCTCGAGGCTTTATTAGCGGCACCTGGTGAGCCGATTGATAAGCAGCAGTTGGCCTTGCTGGCGCTGGATCGTAAGCTGACCTTGTACGATCGCAGTCTAGATATGCACATCAGCAATTTACGCCGCAAACTGGGGCCACACGCTGATAACAAACCGAGGATTGTGGCGTTACGTGGTCGTGGTTATTTCTACAGCCTGTAACTTTACCCTTTCTTTACAGGCCCTTGACTGCAACTGACATTGCTTTAGGCATACTAGATCCATACCGCAGCAAGCGGATCAATGATCTTAGGAGAACCACCATGAAAATTAAAATGACTGCAGTGTTACTGAGCGTTATCTTGCCTTTAAGTGCTTGGGCAGCTTCTGAACCAGAGAAGACGCAAGCCTCTGCAACGCAACAAAAACAGCGCGCTGAATGGCGTCAAGAAAAAATGCAAGAGCGTCAAAGCGCATGGTTTGATCGCTTAGAGCTCACTGCAGAACAACGCACAGCCTTCCAGCAAGAAATGACAGAGCATCGTGCGCAGCAACAAAAAGCACGTAATACCCATCACGAAAAGTTACGTGCATTACTCGATGATAAGCAGCGTGCTGCTTTTGATGAAGATACCAAGAAGATGCAAGACAAGATGAAAAATCACATGCACAAGCATGGCAAATCCAAGCCGCACGGACATGGTGACTACAAGCACAGTAAGCACTATAACGGCGCAAGCGATAAATAAATCCAGACCTCAGCGGCTCAACTTAGACTTGAGCCGTTTTTCTTTATAAGGATGATCCGCATGCGTTCATTATTTTGGCGAATACTGGGCGCATTTTGGTTAGCCTTAGGATTAATGGGCGCCCTCACCTATTTATTAGTGCGCCTGTTTAATCAAGATGATTGGATTTTAAATCATCATCCAGGTCTTAAGGACTTTGCTACAACCTGGCTCAGCTTGCATGAATCCGGTGCTAGCGAGCCTGCGCTTTACTATTTACATCAACAAAAGCGTCGTTATCGCATTGAAACGCAAATCTTTGATAGCAATGGCCTGCCATTGGGCAAAGAGCTGTCTTCACGCGCACTGGCGTGGGAGGCTAAGGGTGATATGCAGCGCTTACCTTGGCGACGTATCACTCAAGAAGTGTCGGACAGCCAAGGTCGCAGTTACTTATTTATTTACCGTATTGCTCATAGCGAGCTCGGTGCCTGGCAGCGCAATAACGGTTTGCGCCCCTTAAGTGCTTTGGCGATCGCCTTGGTGATTCTCAGTCTGATGAGCTTATTACTCACCTTATCTATTACACGTCCTTTGCAGCGCTTGCGTGATGCAGTGCATGACTTAGGTGAAAATACTTACCAACAAGACCAGCTCAGCCAACTGGCCACGCGCCGCGATGAGCTCGGCGTACTTGCTGCTGATTTTAACCATATGGGTCAACGCTTACAGGACTTAATTAAGAGTCAGCGTCAGTTGCTGCGTGATGTATCGCATGAGTTACGCTCGCCTTTGGCACGTCTGCAAATAGCCTTAGCCTTAGCCGAGCGTGGTAATGAAGAGCAACGCTCAGCCTTATGGCCACGCTTGCAGCTTGAGTGTGAGCGTCTCAACAGCTTGATTGATGAAATTCTAACCTTAGCTCGTTTGGATCAAGTGCAAGCCCCCAAACAAAGCATTGCCTTAGATCACTTGCTGCACAAGTTACGTGATGATGCAGTGCTACTGGTACCCACGCAATCTATTGAGATTATAGGTGCCGAGCACTGTATTTATCATGGCTGGCCAGAACTTTTACAGCGAGCCTTAGATAATTTATTACGTAATGCGTTGCGCTTTAATCCAGATACACAAGCTATTGTGATTACAGTGCAGCAACAACCAACAGGCATTACAATCAGTATTCGTGATCATGGCCCTGGCGTCAGTGATGAATGGTTTAAGCAGTTGGGCGAAAGTTTTTTTCGCGTGCCAGGGCAAGTACAACAAGGTTATGGCTTGGGGTTAGCAATAGCTAAACGTGCCATCGAGCAGCATGGCGGTAGGCTCACCTTCAGCAATCATGCTGAAGGTGGTTTTGTTGTCACAGTCGAGCTACCACTGGCAGATTGATGTTACTGCGGCCATGCCTGTACATAAGGCGCTGGATCAACCGCTGGCGGATTACGCAGAGCATTAATAGGTGTGCCTAAATACATATAGGCCACCACATGCTCATTATCTTGCAAGCCTAACCGAGCAGTCACCGCTGGCATTTCTGCCACATTGCCCGTACGCCAGACCGCGCCTAGACCTTGTGCTTGCGCCGCCAGCAACACACCGTGCGCCGCACAACCTGCAGTAATCACTTGTTCCTGAGCCGGTACTTTAACGTGCTCTATGATGGTGGCAATCACTACTAACACTAAAGGTGCGCGCAATGGCATTGCACGTGTTTTTTCAATCAAAGCGCTGTCAGCATCAGGTGTTGCGCTTAACAAACCCTCGACAAACACCTCTCCTAATGCATGACGATCATCGCCTTGAACAGTTAAAAAACGAAAGGGGCGTAATTGCCCATGATCAGGTGCACGCAAAGCAGCACGCAAAATAATATCGAGCTGTTGGGCATTGGGAGCCGGTTCTTGTAAGCGCGGTACTGAGACACGCTTTAATAAAAGATCAATGGCGTCCACTGTATCGCTCCTTCATTATAAAAAATTATCATAAACAATTTTAAGGCTATAACCAACCAAAACAGTAGGTTATAGCTTTGCGAGCGATGAGCGCAACATTATTGCCTATAAATTAAGCGACACGCTCAGGCTGAATATGCGGTAGCACAGGAGGCTCTATAGGATCAAGGCCGTGTGCGGCACGGGCCGCATCGCAGTGAGCGTTATGCACACCACCCTCCCATGAGGCTTGAAACTCTTGGCAGCTTGATGAGCGCTGCTCATACATAGTGCAACGCACAACTTGGCCGACACTGCCTAGCAACGCAGTACAGCGCGCAGGTTTACGGTCGGTACCAATCATGGCAACAAAGGTTGAGTTAATCGGCACCACGACATCATCTGGCACAGTGCCCCCGGCCGACTGGCATTCACCCCAGAAAAAAGACACTCGAAAATAAGCGCAACACGCGCCACAGGTTAAGCAAGGATTGCGGTCTGACATGATAGGTATTGACCATAAGATACCGGCCCAGGCCGGCGCAGCAGTATTTTAGCGCTACTTGAAAAAACAAGGAACTATGATTTTATTGTTTTATAAAAATACTCTGCGGCTGTCCGCTTACCCTATTGTAGCCGTACGCTATGCTACTTATGTTGATTATATTTGAGCGGCAGTAACCCTATAATTAGAAAAATTAATTGCGATATGGATATTTAAATTAATGGATATGTATGCAAAAAAAACAACGCTGCACATCTCAAACAGAATTAAACTGCAAGAATATTGTTTACGTATCATTGGGTATCTATTTATTGCTGCTGTGGTAGCCACTGGTATTTATACGCAGATGATTCCAGCCAGTCTATTTTGGCTGATCCCTTACGCATTACTGTATCCGCAGGCTGTGCATTTACTAGCACGTTATGTCGATGATCGACATCTGCGTATTTTTTATGTGATCAAAGTATCGGCTGATGCCATACATACTGTTTGTATTGCAGCCTTATTAGGCTTTCCACTCATACCGAGTTTATTAGGCTTATTGATTATTAGCTTTATCACCCTGATTACCGGTGGTCTACGCCTTATGCTACCCATTTTTGCAGGTGTGCTGGCGCTCACAGCAGGGCTTTGGTTTGAGTTTAAACCGACTATAACCTTTGAGACGCCCTTGCTAGTCAATCTAGTTAGCTTAGTCATTACCGCTGTATTTATTTGTTTAACATCCTACTTTGTATATTTTCAAGGCGTTAAGTTGGCTAAAGCGCAGCGCAAGGTTCAGTTAGAACAAAAAAAATATCAAAGTCTGGTCGAAGACTTGACAAAGTATCTATCACCACAATTGTGTGAAACCATACTGACGGGCAAGCGCCCTGCTAAGATTGCCAACCAGCGTAAAAAACTTACCGTTTTCTTTTCTGATATCAAAGGCTTTACCATGTTAGCCGAAGAGCTTGAAGCTGAAGCGCTGACAGATCTACTGAATAACTATCTCAATGAAATGTCTAAAATCGCCTTAGAGCATGGTGCCATTATCGATAAATTTATTGGCGATAGCATTATGATTTTCTTTGGTGATCTATCCAGTAACGGTACTAAAAAGGATGCACAAGCAGCGGTGTCTATGGCTTTGGCCATGCGCGAGCATATGAAAGTATTACAGCGTCAATGGCGGGCACAAGGCATTACTAACCCCCTAGAAATACGGATGGGAGTTAATACTGGGTATTGTACGGTTGGCAATTTTGGCTCTGATGAGCGCATGGATTACACCATTATTGGCCAAGAAGTGAATTTAGCCAGCCGTCTAGAGAGTTCTGCCCAGCCAGGACAAATACTGATCTCGAATGAAACCTATTGTCTGACCAGGGATATAATTAAAGCGCAAACAAAGGGCGAGATCACTATGAAAGGCTTTTCGCGGCCAATCGAAGTGTTTGAAGTAGTCGATTTTCGTACCACTTCAGGCCGCAATGATCGTTATATTGAGTATGAGTTACCGGGTTTTTCTATGCTGCTTGATACCAATAGCATTGAAAGTAAAGACGGGAAACAGATTGCATACGCCCTTAAACATGCCAGCGTGTACTTTGACTACGAAAAAGCTAAGCTAAAAGCTGATACACCTCCTCGGCGGTGAAAGGCCAGTTCAGCTCACGAGCATTATCAGTACGACGCAAAACTGGAATCGTTAATGCGTAACGCTCCAACCACTGTGGTGAGTCGATAATATCACGTAGTTCGACGACTAATCCTTGCGCAACAAAGGGTTGTAATACCAGCTCGGCTTCCTCACACAAATGGCAACCTAAAGTGCCAAACAACTCACATTGAACATGCATATAGCTTGATCCGTCAGAACAATAAAAAATACATTGTAATAAGGTGCGGGATAAAAGGCAGCTAAAATTGAGATATAAAAAAAGGGTGACCGAAGTCACCCTTTTTTAGATCACAAAGAACTAATTAGTTCTTGTTCTCTTGAGCGGCACGGATCAAATCACCTAAAGTGGTTGGACCAGCTGCTTCTGTTTCTTGCTTACGCAATTCTTTGATTGCATCTTTGTCATCTTCAACATCTTTAGACTTGATAGACAAGTTAATGACGCGAGACTTACGATCGATGTTGATGATTTTCGCTTCAACTTCGTCGCCTTCTTTCAGAACGTTACGTGCATCTTCTACACGGTCACGGCTGATTTCAGA
>DATERP010000021.1:0-4070 GCA_035271385.1 Thiopseudomonas sp.
ATAGCATTGCTACCGGAATAAGGACCAAAGACTACTTTGTCACCCACTTTTACAGCGAGCGCTTGCACAGTACCATTGTCTAAAACGCGACCTGTACCCACGGCAACAATTTCGCCTTGGTTAGGTTTTTCAGCCGCTGAACCTGGTAGCACAATGCCGCCTGCTGTTTTTGTTTCTTCTTCACTGCGGCGGATTACCACACGGTCATGCAGAGGACGAAGCTTCATTGTCGATCTCTCCCAACGGGTTAGTTACATCAACCGATGATTCTCATCGGCACGTTAATTAAATCCGGCAAGCCGGTATCTCCTCTGCCCAAAGCACAGGAGATGGATCTGCTAAGCGCAGAATGTTGTCTTGTCAGATATATGTGGGCGCATAGATGGATTTCAAGGGCTGGCTTGATATTTTTTTTATGCGCCAGACAAACAAAGGCTTAAGGGTCTTTACGCTCAAACTCACCCTCAATGGTCTGCGACTGACGAATTGAAGAGGATTGCTCACGCTCAGTGTAACTGGTGCTTTGCGCATAAAACTGCTGCGAACGTGCCGCGCCTTGTGCCATATGCAAACTGACACGCTGCCCGACCCAGTGACGCGTCATAGGTAATAAGCAAATTAAACCTAAGATATCGCTGATAAAGCCTGGCACAAACAACAACACACCACCCATAGCTAACAAGAAGCCATTGAGCATATCGCCGGTCGGCACTTCACCTTGCGCCATGCGTTGACGCACATTTAAAGCCGTAGTCAAACCCGCTAAACGAATGCACAAAACACCAATCACACCACTGGCCAGCACTAAGAACAAAGTCGTTAGTGCGCCAATACTTGAACCAACACGGATCAGCAAAAATAATTCTAATAAGGGGAAAATCAAAAACAATACAAAAAAACCACGCATGGTTTACACCTTTTACTAGTCTAGATAGTTATTAAATGCACCCTAACACAGGCAAACTCAAGGGCGCATCACAGGAATCATGTAACAAAATACATCAGGGGTTGTCTGTGCTTGACGCCTCAGTCTGACTGATTGCCGCTTTACGACGATCCAGTCGCCATTGCCAAGCAATCAAAATAATAGTCGGCACACCAAGCATCGCGCTGATTAAAAAGAACTGCTCATAACCATACTTATCCACCATCACCCCAGAATAGCCACCAATTAAGCGCGGTAATAGCAACATAATTGAGCTGAGCAAGGCATATTGTGTAGCGGAAAACCTCAAGTTAGTCAGGCTCGACAAATAAGCGACAAAGGCCGCAGTGGCCAGACCTGCACTAAAGTTGTCGCAGGAAATCGTCACGATCAACATATTCACATCAGCGCCCATACCTGCCAACAAGACAAACATGAGATTAGTGGCTGCTGAGGTAATACCGCCAATCAACAAAATCGGCATAATGCCAAAGCGCACAATCAGCAAGCCACCGACCCCAGCACCGGCCAAAGTCATAATCAAACCAAAGACTTTACTGACGCCCGCAATCTGATCTTTGCTAAAACCTTGGTCAATATAAAACACATTGGCCATCACGCCCATCACCGTATCGGACATACGATAGGTTGCCACCAGCCCCAGCAACAGCAAGGCTTGCCAGCGATAACGCACAACAAAATCACTGACCGGAGTTAACACTGGCGCCAGACCTTTACGCCCCAATGACGACAAGCAAAATACAGTTAAAATGGTGTAGAGCAACGCACGTAAAAAGGCGCGATCGCTGTAGAACAAATCATCTAAGCCACTGCTACCGGCCACCAGTGACTGAAAATCAGTTTGATAAAACTGCGTCAGCATCGCAGGAACCGACACCAGCAACACCATCAGCACTACCACAGAAATCAGTTGGTGACTGAGCTTGTAACGCACCATGGTGTCTTCAATTTGCACCTCCACCTTGGGCTCTTTCATCCACAAGGTGGTCAGCAACCCAGGCAGCATTAACAAAGCAAATAACAAGTAGGTACTGGCCCAAGCCGCATGACTGTATTGCACCCCAGTCGAGCCAAACCATTCGGCAAAATACAATGCGCCAGCCGTGGCTAACAAGGCGGCTACTCGATAACCGGCCATATAACTGGCCGCTAATGCAGCTTGGCGGGTGTTATCTAAAATTTCCAAACGATAGGCATCCACCGCAATATCTTGCGTGGCGGACGCGAATGCCACTAAAACAGCTAAAGCAATTAACACCGCTAAATGACTTTGCGGATTACTTAAGGCCATACCGGCCAGGCCAATAGCCACTAATACCTGTGAAAAGACCAGCCAAGAACGCCGACGGCCTAAACGACCAAGAAAAGGTAGGCGCCACTGATCCAATAAAGGTGACCACACCCACTTAAAGGCATACGCCAAACCAATTAAACTGGCATAACCAATGGTTTCTCGCGCTACACCGGCTTCGCGCAGCCACACCGACAAGGTGGAGAAAACCAACATATAAGGTAAGCCCGCGGCAAAACCCAACAGCAGCAAGGCTAATACGGCAGGATTTGAATAGGTTTGTAAGGCCGTTCGCCAGCTATTTTGCGGCATGATGTTCTATTTTCATGGGTAAATAATGCACTCTACTCGTTGACCTGTTCGGGCTGCCACTGATAACTGATTAATTTTACACGATCTTGCTTGATGAAGATGCCTTCTGCACGCAGGCGTTGACGCTGCTCATCTCCGGCCACTGTATTGGCCGGCAAACTTAAGCGTCCACCGGCAGCTATAACGCGATGCCAAGGTAATTGCGTATCGCTGGGCAACTGTTTTAATGTTGCGCCGACCGCGCGTGCGGCTCCCGGAAAACCAGCCATTTTAGCCAACTGCCCATAGGTGACTAAGTGGCCTGCTGGGATTTTTGACAACAGAATGTACAAAATAGTCTGCAGTGTTGGGTTATTTTCTTGATCCATAGTGGAACCCTATTTTTAGCTGTGTGTCTGTTGTTGTGTGGCGTTAAACTATGTGCCATTCACTTTATCATTTTTCTATTTTTTTGAGCGTGTCATGATTCGTCATTTGGCTGTGTGTTGTGTAGTTGCAGGTCTAGCTTTTTCTTTGAGTGCGCAAGCCGATACCGTGTGGTTAAAAAACGGTGACCGGATGACAGGAAATATTTTACTTTTGGATAACGGTAAGCTGTTACTGGAGACTGATTACGCAGGCTCTATTACTTTGAATATGAGTAAAATTTCCACACTGGAAACTGATCACCCACTGCTAGTGAAGCTCGATCAGTTTACCACTCAAACCTCGAAGTCTTTGCGTGCTGGCCCCGAGGGCAGTGTCAAACTGATCAACGGCGATACCCCACAAACCATTGCTCTGGCCGATATTAAACAGCTGATGGTACCTAAGCCCGTAATTGAAGATTTACGCTGGAAAGGTACGGTCAGTTTTTCTGCTGACTACAAAAAGAAAGAGAACGATATTAAAGATTATGGTTTAGATGTCAGTACTGAGCTGCGTCATGGTTTGTGGCGTCATGCACTGGATACTGAATACGACTATGAGACCAAGAACGCGGCCAAAAAAACCGAACGTTTCGAAGCCGCTTATGCGCTTGACCGTTTTATTACTGAGCAGTGGTTCTGGAAAAATAAGGCTAAGTACACCAACGACCAACTTGAAGAATTGCGTAATCAACAAACTATGGGTACGGGACCAGGTTATCAGTTTTGGGATAATGAACTGGGTGCTTTAGCGGTATCGAGCCTACTCAACCATAACAAATACAAATTTGATAGCGGTGAAAAACAGAGCTTTAACTCAAGCACCGTATCCTGGGATTACAACCGCTATATCAGTGGTAAAACACTAGAGCTGTATACCAAGGGTGATGTGGGCATGCCCTTTATCAGTGATATTGATTACATTCTGGATAGCGAAGCGGGTGTGCGCTACAAGCTCAATAGCTGGGCGGCACTCACCTTAAAGGCCGAGTGGAATAAAGTTTCGAGCCAGTACGGTGACCTAAATGATCGTCGTTATTTGATTGGTGTTGGGGTCGGCTGGTAAGTTTCAGGCTTGACATCCTCCCCGACCTAAAGGGCGGGGATTCCTACT
>DATERP010000022.1:0-6898 GCA_035271385.1 Thiopseudomonas sp.
GATTTTCGTAATACTGTAGTGGTGATGACCTCGAACCTGGGTTCGATGCAGATTCAAGAGTTGATGGGCGATCGTGAAGCACAGCGTGCAGCGGTAATGGATGCAGTGGGTCAGCATTTCCGTCCGGAGTTTATCAACCGGATTGATGAGTTGGTGATCTTTGAACCGTTGGGTACGGAGCAGATTGCTGGTATTGCGGATATTCAGCTGGGCCGTTTACGTCAGCGCTTAACTGAGCGTGAGTTACGCTTTGAGTTAACGCCTGAAGCCTTAGAGAAGTTAGTTGCCGAAGGTTACGATCCTATCTATGGTGCGCGTCCACTCAAGCGAGCGATTCAGCGCTGGATTGAAAACCCGTTGGCGCAACAAATTCTCTCTGGGGAATTTGAGCCAGGTCATACTATTCAAGCCACTCTTGTAGATGGCGAGATCGTGTTTAAGTAAACACAAGTTAAGCTGTTACACAAAGCGCAACCTTCGGGTTGCGTTTTTGTTGCTGTGGTTGGCGCTGATACGGATCTTGCTAGGCAGGTGTAAGGGCAGGGGCATGCAACTGATTTGGCTGCGTCGATGCAGCCTGTGGCGTGGGTTTAGTAGGCAATTTATAAGGTAAATCTGCTAAACTGTGGCCTTTAATTTTACAGGTCACTCCCCATGCCGCACGCCGTATCACGTTTGCGTGATCAACGCTTGGCTCGCAGTCAAAAGCCTTTCCTCGCTCGCGGTGCCTTGCTGGTACGCTGCTCACGTTGCCGAGTTAGCGAAGCTTATTGCATGTGCGCGTGGCAACCTCAAGTCAGCGCCAACAGTGCGGTGTGCTTGTTGATGTATGACGCTGAGCCATTGAAGCCTACCAATACGGGCTGGTTAATAGCTGATGTGGTCCCAGACACCTTGGCTTTTAGTTGGTCGCGCACCGAAGTCGACCCGAATATCCTCGCTTTATTAGCTGACCCACAGTGGCAGCCTTATGTGGTCTTTCCTGAAGAATATATTCCGGCCGAGCGCGTGGTGCACAGTGTCCCCAATGCCGAGCTGCAAGCGGCAGGTAAGCGCCCGTTATTTATCGTGCTCGATGGCACTTGGACCGAAGCGCGCAAAATGTTTCGCAAGTCAGCTTATCTAGCCGACTTACCGGTGCTGAGCCTGCAGCCTGAAGATATTTCCAACTACCGTTTGCGTCGTTCAACCCGCGATGATCATTTGTGTACCGCTGAAGTCACCGCACTGTGCTTGCATCTTGCCGATGACATCCAAGCCGCCACCGCACTAGAAACATGGTTTGCCCGCTTCAGTCGTCACTACCTCGCTGGCCGTAAGCCCCCGTCTATCGCCGAGAAAGAAGCCTTGCGTAATGGTACCGCCCTATAGGGTTATCTGACTTGCACAGCGCTCAGCTTGCCTGATCCAGCATTATCAGCAGAGTTTAATTCAGCAAGTAGGGTGCATAACTTACTAGCAGTCACCTCAGTTGCAGCTCATTCGCACAATGAAACACTCACTCAGATAGACCGTATTTTGATATAGTTAGCAAGCTAACTAATTTGGTAGAAATCTTATGAGTACAACCACAAAACCACTCTACGGTATTTTATTGGTCATGTGCGCAGGCCTGTTATTGGCCTCACATGATGGCGTTTCCAAATACCTCACCCATATTTACCCGCTGATTATGATTATCTGGCTACGCTACTTTGTACAAACCGTTGCCATGGTTATTTTATTTTTCCCGAAAATGCGTTGGGCTATATTACGTACGCAACGCCCTTGGTTACAGTTGGCGCGTGGCATGAGTTTGCTGAGTATTAGCCTGCTGTTTATCAGCGGTTTGCGCTATATCCCCCTAGCCGAAGCTACAGCAGTGATATTCTTGGCGCCATTGATAGTCACAGTGCTCTCAGCCGCCATCCTGAATGAAAAAGTCAGCAAAGCGCAGTGGCTGGCGGTGTGTGTTGGATTTTTAGGCGTAGTGTTGATTGTGCGCCCAGGTGGAGCATTGTTTACTCCGGCTATTTTATTTCCTGTCAGCGCATCATTTTGCTTTGCGGTGTACCAGTTAATCACGCGCCGCTTAGCCAGTACGGACCACGCTGTGACCAGTAATTTTTTATCTGGCTTGTTTGGCACCCTAGCATTGACTGTCTGGCTTCCAGGTCAATACACACTGGATGTTGCGCAAATCGACTTGGTCTTTATGTTGGCGCTAGGTTTGCTGGCCATGACCGCGCATATGCTGCTGACCATGGCCCTTAAATACTCCAGCGCGGCAACCTTGGCACCTTTCACCTATGCACAGATTATCTTTGCGGGTGTGGTGGGCTATATAGCCTTTGGTCAGTTACCTGATATCTATTCTATTTTTGGTGTACTGATCATCAGTTGCAGTGGTTTAGCCGTAGCGTATTTGCAGCATTATGCGGCAAATACGTCAGTTTGATGTGTTATTACGCAGAATGGCCTGCAGTTTTGCCAGTTCAATCGGCTTGGCTAAATGGCCATTCATCCCCGATTGCTTGGCACGCACATGATGCTCCTCGAGCACATGTGCAGAAAGCGCGATAATAGGTATGGGCGCTAAGTTGTATTTGGCTTCATAGGCTCGATGCTGTTTAGCAGCGGTAAAGCCATCCAGTACAGGCATCTCACAATCCATTAACACCAAGTCGTAATGGTTTTTTTGCAGCATTTCTACTGCAATTTTACCGTTGGTGGCGATATCAATACTGATGCCTAGCTTGCTCAATAAGCCGCTAATGACTTTGACCGAGATGGGATCATCTTCAGCAACCAGTATGCGCTTACCGCTCAGTTGATGTGCCGACTCAGTGTTATCCACGCTTTGTTGGATTGCATTGATCAGGGTGGTTTTTAAAGTAGAGCCGCTCACAGGCTTCATTAAAATATGATTGATACCTGCATTACGAGCCGCAATAGCGTTTACTTGGCTGCTACTGGTGAGCATGATTAAGCGACTGTCGGCAGTGAGTAACGGGTCTTCTTTAACTCGTATAGCAAAGGCAATCGCCGTTGGGTTATGAGTTGTTTCACTGATAATAATCGCCTTAAAGCGTTGGCCTTGCATACCTCTATTGCGCAATAGCGCGATCGCTTCCACGATAGATGCGCGCGTACTGACCAACATGCCCCATTCGCTGCATTGCTGCGCTAAGACTTTAAGTGACAGAGCGTTGCTATCAATAATCAAAATATGTTGCTGGCGTAATACGGTATCTGCTTGAGCTTGACTGACCGGGTTATCTTGAGCCTGCACGGGGATGCTAAAGGTAAACACAGTGCCTTGCGGGCTGCGTTTTATCTGAAAGGTGCCCGACATTAAAGAGATCAACTGGCGAGCGATAATAATGCCGAGGTTGCCACCAATAAATGAGGCGCTGAGCAAGTCTTTACTGTGCAGTTGGGCGGTGCTGAGGATGTGGCGTTCTTGGTCGCTCAGTGGTATGCCCGTATCTTGTACACTGAGTACCAAGTGTTGTGCGGTATCACTTTGCTGAACTGTCACGCTCAAGACCACCTCACCATGCTGGGTGCGCTGAAAAGCATTGGTCAGCATACTGAGTACAACTTGGCGAAAACGTATGGGGTCGCCCAAGATGACTTCAGGTGTTTGTGGTTGTAAAAAAATCGTCAGTTCAATCTGTTGTTCTTGCGCACGGTTAGAAAAAGCTTGTGAACATTCTTGCAGTAAGTCAGCCAAGTTAAAGGGTGTTTGACTCAATACCACCTCATTGGATTCAAAGCGTGAGATGTCTAATATTTCATTGATCAGGCTGAGCAGTTCATTGCCAGAGCCTTGGATGGTATGCGCATAGTCGCGTTGTTTGCTCGAGAGTGGTGTGTCTAATAATAGCGTGGTCATACCCAGTACACCGCTGAGTGGCGTGCGTATTTCATGGCTGATTTTAGCGAGTAATTCAGAGCGTGCACGGCGCTCACCTTCTTCAGTTGCTTGCATATTCAGGGCACGACTGGCGCGACTGGCCGTGTAATAATGTGCCTGACTGAGCGCAATACTGAGAATAAAGGCTGCGACAACTAAACTAGTGAAGATCAGTAGAGTGGCCTGGTCGGCTGATAATAAACACTCATCCAGCAAGCAGGGCCAGACTGCGATCAGAGGTATTAATAGAATCAGTACACCTAAACTCAAGGACAGAGGCGTGCCATCTTGGCTGCGCCAGAGTGACCCAGTGCAGCTGAGCAAGAGGACGGTGGAACTGATCAAGACATAATAAACGATATTTTGCGCACAGAAGGTGCTGCTGAGGCAGACGCCAACTAGGCTCAAGCATAGCAATGCCATATGTACCAGCAAGGGCTTGCTTAAGCTGTTGGGGTGGTGTGATTGCTGGCTGCACTTCAGGCAGATGGCATGTAAAAAAAGTAAACTGACAATGACTAAGCCATAGACTAAATTCTCTGACGGACTGAGCCAGTTAGATGCTACAGGTTGCGTAGGGCTGGTGATAAAAAACAAAAATAGCAGTAAGCAGCCAAGTGTTATGGCTAGGAGCATATTGTTGTAATAACGGGTATAGAAAAAACGTAAGAGGTTATACAGCGCAACGCTCAGCGTACTGCCCAGTAGTATGCCAATCAAAAAGGGCGGCAGTGATTGCAAGCTTAAACCAGATGTTGGAGGCAGTTGCGTAAGGCTGGGAGTCTGAGTGTTGGCAAAGATGAAATCGTAATAATGTGGTGCACTAGAGACTAAAAATAGGCTGCCAAGACTCAAGCTGATAACTAAGGCGATAGTTAAACGAATATAATTCACGTCTGTACGTTACGCCTCCTGAGAATGAAAAACGCCCCACGTACTGTGAGTAGCGGGGCGTTTAGTTATGAGCCGAGCTGTTACTACTGCTGCTCGCGCTCAATGGCACGGTAACCAATATCTTTACGATAGAAGCTGCCTTCCCAGCTGATTTGCTCAGCCAGTTTATACGCATTGGCTTGCGCTTGGGCAACAGTATCACCCATCGCCGTAGCACAGAGTACACGACCACCAGTGTTGATGATCTTACCGTCTTTCAGGCTGCTGCCAGCATGGAACACTTTACCGTCCAACTTGGCAGCTGCATCTAGGCCTTTAATCTCGTGGCCAGCGCTGTAACCGTCAGCAGGGTAACCGCCAGAAGCTAGCACAACACCTAAGCTAGGACGTGGGTCCCACTGTGCTTCAACTTTGTCTAACGCCTGAGCTAAAGCTGCTTCAATCAGCAGAATTAAGCTCGACTCTAAACGCAGTAAAATTGGCTGAGTTTCTGGATCGCCAAAACGGCAGTTGTATTCAATGATTTTTGGTGCACCGTTTTTATCAATCATTAAACCGGCATAGAGGAAACCAGTATAAACATGACCTTCCGCTGCCATACCACGTACGGTTGGGTAGATGATTTCATCCAACACACGCTGGTGTACCGCATCGGTGACCACTGGAGCAGGGGAGTAAGCACCCATACCACCGGTGTTCGGGCCAGTATCGCCATCGCCCACGCGCTTGTGGTCTTGGCTGGTAGCCATGGGCAGCACGTTTTCGCCGTCAACCATCACGATAAAGCTGGCTTCTTCACCATCGAGGAACTCTTCAATCACCACGCGTGAACCGGCATCACCAAAGGCATTGCCAGCGAGCATATCAGTGACTGCATCTTCTGCTTCTTGCAGCGTCATCGCCACAATCACACCTTTACCGGCAGCGAGGCCATCGGCCTTAACTACGATTGGTGCGCCTTGCTCACGCAAGTAAGCTAATGCAGGCTCAACTTCGGTGAAGTTAGCGTAGTTGCTAGTCGGGATATTATGACGGGCAAAGAAGTCTTTGGTGAAAGCCTTCGAGCCTTCCAGCTGCGCAGCGGCGGCGGTTGGGCCGTAGATATCTAAGTTGCGCTTGCGGAAGGTATCCACTACGCCAGCAACCAGCGGTGCTTCTGGACCAACAATGGTCAGATAGACATTGTTCTGCTCAGCAAAATCAGCCAATTCGTCAATGGCGAGTACATTAATCGCGACGTTTTCGCACTTAGCTTCAGTGGCTGTACCGGCATTACCCGGTGCGATAAAGATTTTCTCAACCCGTGGATCTTGCGCAACTTTCCACGCCAGTGCGTGTTCGCGTCCGCCGTTACCAATAATTAAAATATTCATACAAGTAATCCTATGTAGAGCAACTTAGTGACGGAAGTGGCGCATGCCAGTAAACACCATGGCAATATCAGCTTCGTCTGCTGCAGCAATCACTTCAGCGTCGCGCATGGAACCGCCGGGCTGAATCACCGCACGGATACCCACTTTAGCGGCGTTGTCTAAACCATCGCGGAAAGGGAAGAAGGCATCGGACGCCATTACCGCACCAGCCACTTCTAAGCCCGCTTGCTCAGCTTTAATCGCGGCAATACGCGCGGAGTTCACGCGGCTCATTTGCCCAGCACCGACACCGATAGTTTGACGGTTTTTTGCGTAGACAATAGCGTTGGATTTAACGAATTTGGCAACTTTCCAAGCAAAGATTAAGTCGTGGATTTCTTGCTCAGTCGGTGCGCGACGGGTGACGATTTTTAAATCATCAGCAGTAATCATCTGAATATCACGGCTCTGCACGAGCAGACCGCCATTCACACGCTTGTAATCCCAGCTCGCGCTGCGCTCGGCTGGCCACTGGCCGCACTCAAGTAAACGCACGTTAGCTTTGCTGGCGACCACATCACGTGCCGCTTGGCTGATGCTAGGGGCGATAATCACTTCAACAAACTGACGATCAACAATGGCTTGGGCAGTCTCTGCATCCAGCTCACGGTTAAAGGCAATAATACCGCCAAAGGCTGATTCAGTGTCGGTGGCGTAAGCTAAATCGTAAGCCTTACGGATACCGCCTTCGGCG
>DATERP010000023.1:0-8002 GCA_035271385.1 Thiopseudomonas sp.
GCAGCAGGTGCTGGAGGCAGAGGTGTGCTTTCGCCCTGATAGGGGTTGCTCGCTTGGCAGCCAGCTAACACTAAGGCGGTTGCACTGAGCAATAGAGTAGAGCGCATAGCATACCTCCAGAAGTACTTCATGGTTTTAGTCTACTGCGCCTACACGTGGCTGGCAAAGCCAATGTAAGTAGCGACCTAAACCCGCTAAAGCTGGGTGGCGGCGATAGTTGAGTTCGGTACTGATTAATTCTTCTGCTGCGATTTTCTGGCGAAATTGTGGCGGCATATAATCATGAAAGACTCGAATACCGCTGCGTTGTTGAATCCGCCACAAGGGTTCAACTTGCGCTGCTAATTCGCGCGGGTCTAGGGGTTGCTGTGGCGTTAAACCGCCCGCATCACCGGTAAAACGTTGCTGATTGAGCTTGCGTAAATTACCTTTAATCAGGTTTTGCAAAATCAGTCCGTCTTTGTTGTAAAAAGCTAATGACAACCAGCCATCCACAGCAGTCAGGCGATGCAGTGCCGCCAAGATGGCACTGGGCTCCGCCAGCCATTCCAATACGGCATGGCAGAGTACCAAGTCATATGGCGCATGCGCTTGTGCAGCAAAGCTTTGCCAATTGGCATGAATAAAAGTGGCGTGACATTGTGCATCAGCAAAACGCTGTTGCGCGGTTTTCAGCATTGATAAAGCGGGTTCCACTAGAGTGACATCATGACCTTGCTGTGCAAGCCACAATGACATATGCCCTAATCCAGCACCAATATCCAAAACCCGTAACGGGCGCTGAGGCAGGACTTCATTCAGGTCGGCTTGCAACACAGCCAAGCGAATCGCGCCTTTATTACTGCCGTAAATTTTCTTAGCAAAACGAATCGCCAGTTCATCAAAGTGGTGGTCGTGCATGGGATTACTCTTTAAAAATCTGCGGTAACTTCAGTCACCCATTGCATGTATTACCAGCGGGTATATGCAGGGTTATGAGGCAGAAGCGTTGCAGGTGGAAATCATAATAAGGCGCACGATAAGCCTATTTTGGCGGTTTGTCTTGCTTGGGGCATTCGGGGCGCACGCCGAAATCATCTTTTGTGCACGGATTCACGCGGCGTTTATCCTGCAGAGTGGTTTGGCGTAAATGAAAAGGTTGCGCAGGAGTACGCTCCAATACCGCATTCTGCTCATTGAGGATTTCTACCGCTAATAAGTGCGTGCCGCGGTTTACATCTTTGAGCTGTAAGACTGGACTGCGCGTCGGCTCTCCGACAGGATTGCCGTCAAGAATAAAGCGATAACGATGGCCGTCCAGCAAGCTTGGCTCACTACTGACTGTGACAATCAACTGCTGATCGTTAGCGCGAATTGTGGCGTCAGGTTCCGGCGCTAAAATACGCAGCATCTCGTATTGCACGGGCAGTGCTGCTGGCGACTCTAAATACACTGGTGGAGGGCTCATAGTGTCGACTGTCGGCGTAGCGGGCGTTTGATTGCTGGGAGCAAGCTTGAGTGTTTTTACGCGTTGATGCTTGGGCGGTTTATCGGTAAAGACTCGCGCACCATTGGCGTCGGTATAGGTGTAAATGGCGCCTTGTGCGAACGGCAGTAGGCTGATGAGCAATACGCCGATAAATAGTTTGAATTTCATGGTGCGGATAGCGGAGTAGGCCTAGCGCGAAACGCAGGGCTGGCGGTATGCACGCGTTGAATGGCTAGAGTGTGTTCAGCGCTGGTTTGAATCACCTGATCGCCGGCTAACACTTGTACCGCTATGCGGTGCTCGCCACGCTCTAAGTTTTGTACGGCAATACGAATGGATGATGTTCTAGAGCCATAAGGTTGGTCATTGATCAACAGTTGCAGACGATGCTCACTGCTCAGTGTCGGGGCAATCTCAATATGAATAATAAAGTTGCCATTGTTGGCGCGTAAGGCTTCTTCATCAGGTAAGCCAGCGACCTGCAGAGTGCTATAAGGGGCGATAGCATCTGTAGTTGTTGGCTGAGTATTGCTGGTATCGACAGAGTGCTGCTGGCCATCGGAAACAGTATTGATGCTGGGTAACTCAACGCTGTTAGCTTTGACGTCCAGCGGTGGTCGATCTGTGTACACGCGATGACCTTTGGCGTCAGTATATTGATAGATCTGAGCTGTCGCTGGTAATGCATTTATTAGCAAAGTTAAGACAAATATAAGACGCATAATCCACTCCCTTTATAAGCGTTGAAGTCATATGTATTAAGCTGCTGCTCAGTACCCAGAGGTCCTTGAGGGTAAAAAGCAGTGATACATAATGAGAGTATAGATTTTAAGACAATTACAAAAAACACTGAAATGTATTGCTGTGCCGCGTACACTATAAATCATTATAATAAGCCAGCTATATTGTAGTCTAGAGAGTCAATTGTCGCGCTATTTTCATATAATAACTTGCCTTAGGGCTAGCGCTGACAGCAGGCAACAGTCAAAATAGCATACTAAATTTATTTTACGCGTCTCGCCTTTGGTTTTTGACGCACTCCTGATCATTTTGATTCAGGATCTGTGGCGAGCGCACTGCCCGCAAACCTGTTGCTGGGTGGGCATCTCGATTATGAAGTCCTCGGAGACCATGATGTCAAAGTCGCTCGAACTGATACAAACCCATAACGCTAAGTGGATTGATCTGCGTTTCACCGATATCGGTGGGCAACAGCACCATATCACTATGCCTGCGCGTGACGCGGATGAAGATTTTTTCGAGCAAGGTAAAATGTTTGACGGCTCTTCGATGGCCGGTTGGAAAGGCATTGAAGCCTCGGACATGATTCTGTTGCCCGATGACAGCACGGCAGTGATGGATCCGTTCACCCAAGAACCTACTTTGATTCTAGTCTGTGACGTGATCGAGCCTTCGACGATGCAAGGTTACGATCGCGACCCGCGTGCGATTGCTTCACGGGCTGAGGAATATTTAAAGTCGACCGGCATTGGCGATACTGTACTTGTGGGTCCTGAGCCTGAATTCTTTATCTTTGACCAAGTCAAATTCAAGTCAGATATGTCCGGCTCCATGTTCAAAATTTACTCTGAACAAGCGGCGTGGAACAGCGATGCAGATTTTGAAGGCGGCAACAAAGGTCACCGCGTGGGTGTGAAGGGCGGTTATATGCCAACCCCACCCAATGATCATGACCACGAAATCCGTACTGCCATGGCCAACGCACTGGAAGAAATGGGCCATTTTGTTGAAGTTCATCACCATGAAGTCGCGACCGCCGGTCAGAATGAAATTGGTGTGCGTTTTAACACGCTTGTTGCTAAAGCCGATGAAGTGCAAGAGCTCAAGTACGTTGTGCATAATGTTGCCGATGCCTATGGTCGTACTGCGACCTTTATGCCTAAACCTTTATACGGTGACAATGGCTCAGGCATGCATGTCAATATGTCGATTTCTGCTGGGGGTAAAAACACCTTCTCTGGCGAAGGTTATGCGGGTTTATCAGACACTGCGCTGTACTTTGTTGGCGGTATCATTAAACACGCGAAAGCACTAAACGCCCTGACCAATCCATCGACCAACTCCTATAAGCGTTTGGTACCAGGCTTTGAAGCGCCGGTGATGTTGGCCTACTCAGCACGTAACCGCTCAGCATCGATTCGTATTCCTTATGTGACCAGCCCAAAAGCCCGTCGTATCGAGGCGCGCTTCCCTGATCCATCGGCCAATCCCTACCTAGCCTTTGCTGCACTGTTAATGGCTGGTTTGGATGGTATTCAAAACCGTATTCACCCCGGTGATCCTGCGGATAAAAACCTCTATGACTTGCCACCAGAAGAGTCAAAAGAGATTCCACAAGTGTGTTGTAGCTTAAAAGAAGCCTTGGAGTCTTTAGATGCGGACCGTGACTTCTTATTGCGTGGTGGTGTGTTTAGTAATGAGTTTCTAGACGCTTATATTGCGATTAAATCAGCAGAAGAATTGCGTGTGCGCACCTTTGTACACCCATTAGAGTATGAGTTGTACTACAGCTGTTAATAGCTGGCGCTGATGAGTGAGTCGGGTTATGTGTGCTGTGCCGCACATGGCTCTACTCGCTTTTAGAGCATTATAATGAAAAAGATGCTATAATTTGCGCCCATTTTTGTGGTTGCTTTGGTAACCCGTCTTAGCGACCTGTTTGTGTTATGAAATTATTTCTAAAATCTTTTCCTGAGATCACTATAAAGAGCCGGCCTGTGCGTCGACAATTTATGCATCAGCTAGGAAAAAATATCCGCACTGTCTTGCGCGACCTTGATCCTGAGGTCAAAGTCATAGGTGATTGGGATAATTTAGAGCTATTCACCGCACTCGAAGATCCAGAACAGTTGCAAGAAATGTATACGCGCTTGCGTTGTATGCCGGGTATTTCGCATTTTTTCCAAGTACTGGAATACCCTCTGGGTGACTTTGATGAAATCACCCAGCATTGTAAGGCGCATTATGCTGACTTGTTAAAAGGTCGGATTTTTTCAGTGCGTTGTAAGCGTAGCGGTAAACATCCTTTTTCTTCAGGTGATGTGGAGCGTTATGTGGGTGGCCGATTGCGCGAGGAGTGTGGCGCTGCCGGAATTGATTTACGCAATCCTGAGGTTGAAGTACGCTTTGAGATTAATGGCGCTCGATTATTGATTGAGTATGAGCGTCACCAAGGTATCGGTGGTTATCCGCTGGGCAGTGTTGAGCAAGTTTTGGTGTTGATGTCAGGTGGTTTTGACTCCACTGTCGCTGCTTATCAAATGATGCGCCGTGGTTTACTGACGCACTTTTGCTTTTTTAATCTGGGTGGTCGTGCGCATGAGTTGGGCGTCAAAGAAGTCGCACAGTTTCTGTGGAAAAAGTACGGCAGTTCGCACCGTGTATTATTTATCAGTGTGCCCTTTGAAGAAGTGCTCGGTGATATTTTAGAGCATGTGGATGACAGTCATATGGGTGTTGTACTTAAACGTATGATGCTTAAAGCGGCTGGTGTCATTGCTGAAGATTTACAGTTGGACACTTTAGTGACCGGCGAAGCAGTTTCGCAAGTGGCCAGTCAAACTTTGACCAACTTAGCAGTGATTGATAGAGCCACTGAGAAATTAGTGCTGCGCCCACTGGTGGCTGAGCACAAACAAGATATTATTCGTACCGCAGTTGAAATCGGTACGGCGGAGTTTGCGGCAAATATGCCTGAGTACTGCGGCGTCATTTCCGTGAACCCAAAAACAAAAGCTAAGCTCGGTCGCGTTGAGCATGAAGAAACGCATTTAGATGCCAGTCTGTTGCAGCGTGCGATTGAGCGTGCGAGCTATGTCACTATGGACAAAGTCCTAGACGAGCTGAGTAAAGATATTCAGGTTGAGGAAGTGCGTGAAGCTTTATCTGGGCAGATCGTGGTTGATATTCGTCACCCTGACCAAGCTGAAGATCAACCGCTTAATTTAGGCGCTATTGAACAGCTTGATGTACCTTTTTATGCGATTAACAGTCGCTTTAAAGACTTTGACCCCAATCGCCAATATCTGCTCTACTGCGATAAGGGTATAATGAGCAAATTACACGCGCATCATCTGTTGCATGAAGGCTATGCCAATGTGCGTGTTTACCGCCCTGATACAGTGCAACGGCCGCGCGCAAGCAGTCATGCATGATTAGATATCTGTTATGGATTTGTTTGTGGAGCTGTGTGGCAACACCACAGCAGTTACGCCCACCAGACCGATAACTCCTTAGCACTTTGCTTCGAACTGACACGTTTTGCGTGCAGCCTACATATTTTACTTGAGATAAGCTTGTGATTGAAAATTTACGCAACATTGCCATTATTGCTCACGTTGACCACGGTAAGACCACTCTGGTTGACGCCCTGTTACGTGCCTCTGGAACCCTAGACCGTAAAGAGTTGGACTCTGACCGTGTGATGGACTCCAACGACCAGGAAAAAGAGCGCGGAATTACCATTTTGGCGAAAAACACTGCCATTAAGTGGAAAGACTACAATATCAACATCGTTGACACCCCTGGTCACGCTGACTTCGGTGGTGAAGTTGAGCGCGTAATGAGCATGGTTGACTGCGTGTTGTTGGTGGTTGACTCCATCGATGGCCCAATGCCACAAACACGTTTTGTAACGCAAAAGGCGTTCCAGGCGGGTTTAAGCCCAATCGTTGTGATCAACAAAGTTGACCGTCCTGGCGCACGTCCGGACTGGGTTGTTGACCAAGTATTTGACCTGTTTGATAACTTGGGTGCAACTGAAGAACAGTTGGATTTCCCAATCGTTTACGCCAGTGCGTTGCACGGTGTGTCAGGTTTAGATCCAGCAGAAATGACAGAAAATATGGACGTCTTGTTCCAAGCTGTCGTGGATAACGTTGCGCCACCTGATGTTGACCCAGAAGGTCCATTCCAGATGCAGATCTCCGCACTGGACTATAACAACTTCCTCGGTATTATCGGTATTGGCCGTATTACCTGTGGTCGTATCAAGGCCAACAGCCCTGTGACTTCAATTGATGCTGAAGGTAAGCGCCGTAACGGTCGTATCCTCAAACTGATGGGTCACCACGGTCTGCACCGCGTTGAAGTTGAAGAAGCACAAGCCGGTGATATCGTGTGTATCAGTGGTTTTGAGCCATTGTTTATCTCTGATACTTTATGCGACCAAGCGCACGTTGAGGCTTTACCACCATTAAGCGTTGATGAGCCAACCGTAAGCATGACTTTCCAGGTGAACGATTCTCCGTTCGCAGGTAAAGAAGGTAAGTTCGTTACCAGCCGTAACCTTAAAGAGCGTCTGGAAAAAGAGCTACTGCACAACGTTGCGTTGCGTGTTGAGCAAGGCGATGACGTAGATAAGTTTAAAGTATCAGGTCGTGGTGAATTACACCTGTCAGTACTGATTGAAACCATGCGTCGCGAAGGCTACGAGATGGGTATTTCACGTCCAGAAGTTGTAATCAAAGAAGTTGATGGCGTTAAGCAAGAGCCGTACGAAAACGTCATTCTAGATATCGAAGAGCAGCACCAGGGTGCGATCATGGAGCAGTTCGGTCTGCGCCGCGGTGAGCTGACCAATATGGTTCCGGATGGTAAGGGTCGTATTCGCCTTGAGTACACTGTGCCTTCACGTGGTTTGATTGGTTTCCGTAACCAGTTTATGACCATGACTTCTGGTACTGGTATTTTGACTGGTATGTTCAGTCACTACGGTCCAATCAAAACCGGCGAAGTAACCAGCCGTCAGCAAGGTGTCTTGGTCTCTATGGCGACCGGTAAGGCTTTGACTTACTCGCTAGAAACTCTGCAAGAGCGCGGTAAGTTGTTCCTCACTCCTGGTGAAGAAATTTACGAAGGCCAGTTGGCCGGTATCCACAGTCGTGATAACGACTTGGCGATTAACCCAACTAAAGCGAAGAAACTCGATAACATGCGTGTATCGGGTAAAGAAGAAACGACAGCATTGGTTCCGCCAATCCGTTTCTCTCTTGAGCAAGCGCTTGAGTTCATCGAAGATGATGAGTTGGTTGAAGTGACACCTAAGTCGATCCGTCTGCGTAAGAAGTATTTGACTGAAAATGACCGTAAGCGTCATGGTCGTAACAAGGTCTAACTTAAGTTAGAACTATAAAAAACCCGCAGCTCACTGAGAGCTGCGGGTTTTTTTATGGCTGCTGCATCAGTCTATAGATGGTGCCATTGAGTAGCGCTGAAAGTCCCTGCCTACGCAAAGTCATCATTTTGTCACCGCTATGTTACTTAGCTGACATCTTCTCTTATTAAGCTTGTTGCCCATAACCCAGCCTATTGATGAGGACGTAGCATGAGTCAGTTTGAGCACCAAGATGAACTAAACCATCCGCGCACCCAAACCCCAGAGTTGACTCAAATAGTTGAGCAGGGCTTATCTCGACGTCGGTTCTTAGGTGCGGGGGCCGCTTTAAGTGCGGTTGCTTTTTTTACTCTCAGTCCAATGAGCAAGTCGCTTGCGAGTGTATTAGCACCCTCGGG
>DATERP010000024.1:0-19303 GCA_035271385.1 Thiopseudomonas sp.
TGCGCCACCACACGGCGTAACTCATCTAACTTGTCTTGGGTTTGGTAGGCAATAATACTGTTGGTACGGTCATCAACAGTGACTGAGCCACGCTCATCACTTTGCCCGCTACCACTGGTCACCGACTGAAATAAAGCGGCAATCTGTGCTGCTTTGGCATAGTTCACCTGAATCAATTCACGACGCAAAGGAGCCAGCTCGGCAATTTGCTTTTGTGCCTGCATTTCTTGCTGCTCACGCTTCGTAATTTCCTCCGCAGGGGCAATCAACAACACATTACCAATCATGCGCTTATCAAGACTCTTGGTTTTCAGTACTAAGTCCAAAGCTTGATCCCAAGGCACGCTTTGCAAACGCAAAGTAATATTGCCTTGTACGCTATCACTGGCGACGAGATTTAAATCGGTAAAGTCAGCAATCAGCTGGAGTACTGAGCGCACATCAATATCTTGGAAGTTCAGCGAGAGTTTTTCACCTGTGTAGGCAAAGCGCTCAACATTACGCTTTTCAATTTCTTCTTGACTGACGGGCTTAACGCTAATGGTTAACTGATTATCTGTTTGATAGGCCAAGTAATCATAAAAACCTGTTGGCTCAATCACTATTGAGACCTTATCGTTTCTTTCACTGGCGCTCACAAACTGCACCGGTGTAGCAAAATCCTTTACATCCAAGCGTACACGTAGTGCTTCAGGCAAAGCTGACTTGGCAAAAGTCACGCGAATTTTACCGCCTTGATCTTCAATATCTGGGGTAGTGCTGTCATCACTTAGATCAATAATGACATTACCCGCACCTTGCTCACCGCGCTGAAAATCAATATTGCGAATGCCTTTTGGCTCAAACACTTTAGGCTGGGGCGCTGGTGCAACTGCATTCACCACCGGAGCTGCTTGACGCGGACGCAGTTGCGCTCCCTCACCAACAACAATATACAAATTCTTACCATCAACACGAGTGTTGTAAGGTGAAGAGCTGGTCATATTAATAATCAAGCGTACTAAGTCAGCTGTTTCCACAATATTAACACTGCGCACATTGCCATTACCCAGCTCACGACTTTTAATCCCTAGCTTGTTTTTCACCCCAGGTAAATCCAATGCAATACGCGCCGGCTGTTCAATGGTATAGCCGTTAGGGGTGTTTATCGGTTGGTCAAATGCGAGTTTAAGCTCAATTTGTCCACCGGGTAACGCTGCAACATCCATAGTTTGCAAGTTAACGGCAAGCAATGCTGGCGAAAGTATAACGGCCAAAAAAGCCATACCAATACGAGAGAGTTTTATTTTCATGTTATCCATCCGCCGTGCTTTCCAATAGTCAGTTTTCATAGCTTGCTTCACTTAAGAACGCTCCTGCAAAGCCAGAGTCCGTGGCCGCTCTAACCAGCCACCATCGCCATCAGAAACAATTTCAACCACTTCAATTCCTGCTGCCGTGATCGCTACAATGCGACCATGATTCGTACCGATATAATCACCAATGCCTACTCGGTGCACACCATCGCCACCGCGCACTAAGGCATAAGTACCGGCTGTATTCGCTAAAGTACCGACCATAACAAAGTTCTCAATATTAAAGCCTTCCAGAAACTGTCGTACACGTGTTTCATCAGGTTTAATATCTGCACCACCTTTTGCGCGGTTGCTTAATTCAATCTTGACTGGAGGCTGAAAAGGGCTACGGTAAGCGGCCGCCAAGTAAGTAAAAGGCTCGTAGACTTCTTCTTTAGGCATCGCCTCAATCGCACCCTTAGGTCTTGATCTGACCTCATCCATAAAAGCCTGTAGGTCGGCATACTCTTTGTCTGAGCCGCAACCGGCCAAACCAACCGCCAACAATATCGCAACAATATACTGAAAACCCTTCATTATTTCTGAGCTCCCTGATCATTGTAACGATAGGTTTTCACCAGAATATCCATCATCAGCTTAGTATTATTGGTGGCACTGACCGGACGTATAGAAAAGTCATGCAAGGTCACAATACGCGGCATTCCTGCCACCGCACTAACAAAAGTGGCTAGATCATGGTAACTACCAAACACTTTGATCTTAATCGGCAACTCAATATAAAAAGGTTGCGTCACTTCAGCGAGCAATTTAATTTCTTCAAACTCCAAACCTGAGTTGAGTCCAGCGCTGGTAATATCTTCAAGCAAACCCGGTACTTCTGTATCACTAGGCAATTGACGCAATAGAGCTTCAAACGAAGCTTCCATTAATTGCATCTGCTCGATGTACCTTTCAAGGTTAGCAGCTTGGCTGACTTTTGCTGTAAATTGTTGTTTCAATGATGCTTCTTCAGCTTTATTGCGCTCAATCACATCTTGCAGGTCGGTCAAGTGCATAAAATAACCCAGCACCAACACTGCAATAAATGCCAGCACGCAGGCTAAGGTGCGCACAGCAGCAGGCCAAGAACCAATATTATTCAGGTCCAACTCAGAGAAATCGATTTTGCCCAAGTTTTTGAAGGAGTCCAATACACTCATTACTGCGCTCCTTGCTTGTCGCGTTCAGTGGGTACGATCTGCTGCACAGTGAGCTTAAAGGTATTGTTTTGATCCGCTCGATCGGCACTTAAAGCCTTCACTTCAGTTAAATTCGGTGTACTGAGCCAATCGGATGCTTCTAGGTTGCGCATTAAGCTGGAGACTAAGTTATTCGACTCCGCCGCACCTTCAATCGAGATAGTCTGGCCAACCATTTTCAAGTCAGTGAAGTAAACACCGTCTGGCAAGGTGCGCACGAGTTGATCAAACACCCGAGCTACAATCGGTCGATTACCTTGCAAGTCATGAATAATCTTCATGCGCTCGACAAGCTGTTGGCGACGCGTTTTCAGTTCTCGAATCTCTTTAATGCGAAAATCCAAAGTAGCGTTTTCAGCACGAATAAATTCATTACGTAGATTTTGTTGATCAATTTTCGCATTAAAGTATTGATCAGCCAGCAGCACACAAGCGCCAGCTAAAACCAACACAGACACTAAAGTCACTAAAAACTGCTTTTTACGTTCTTCGCGTAACTGGTCACGCCATGGCAGTAAGTTGATGCGCGCCATCAGTCAAAACTCCTCATCGCCAAACCACAAGCAATCATCAACGAAGGTGCATCATTAGCTAAGGCACCCGCATTGACTTTATTACTGAGGGTCATATTTGCAAATGGATTAGCTACCAAGGTAGGCGTGCCAATGACACTTTGCACCTGCTGATCTAAACCAACAATCGAAGAGGTGCCACCCGCTAAAACAATATAGTCGACTTGGCTGTACTGCCCTGCGGCAAAGAAAAACTGCAAAGAACGGGATATTTGCTGCACTACAGATTCTTTAAAGGGGCTTAACACTTCATTTTCATAATCGTCAGGCAAACCACCTTGTTGCTTGGCTAAATCGGCTTCTTCTTGAGACAAGCCGTAACGACGCTGAATTTCATCAGTCAGTTGCTTGCCACCAAAGAGCTGTTCACGTGTATAAATTGTTTTGTCATTATGCAGCACGCTTAAAGTCATCATCGTGGCGCCAATATCGACTACAGCGACAGTCAACTCTTTATCGCCACTACCCAACTGCTCAGCTAATAAAGTGAAGGCACGCTCTAAGGCATAGGCCTCAATTTCTACAACTTTGGCTGTCAGTCCTGCTAACGCTAAGGCCGCTTCACGCACTTCAACGTTTTCCTTACGGCACGCTGCTAACAATACATTGATTCGCCCATTGCCGCGCGGCGCAGGTCCCTGCACCTCAAAATCAATCGCAACTTCTTCTAATGGGTAAGGAATATACTGATCAGCTTCCATTTTTAGCTGAATTTCTAGCTCTTCGTCAGTCAGCCCCTCGTCCATTTCAACGGTTTTGGTAATCACTGCCGAACCTGCCACAGCAACTGCAGCATACTTGGTCTTGGTTCCTGATTTTTCTACCAGGCGTGCAATGACTTGGCCAACTGTTTCCAGTTGCGCAATATTCTTCTCAATCATAGCGGTTGCCGGCAACGGCTCAACAGCATATGCCTCGACTTTATAACGTTGACCTGAACGGCTTAACTCAATCAGCTTAACCGTGGTCGAACTGATATCAATTCCAAGCAGCGTATTTGCTTTTTTTTTGAAGAACCCTAGCACAACTGCATTCCTATAAGCATCCGTATCATCCGTACGGTTAAATTTTCTATGCACATCCAAAACACTCATTCATCAGGAAGCGTAAATAGCTTCTGTGGATTAAACGAGCTTATAATGTGTCCTGTTTTATTATGTGTTGCTGCAATCTTCACATCTCACAATTTTATTTGGGAATCCAATAGCCTTGATGCACTTGCTGAAATTCCTCTTCGTAACACTGGTTGCCATTGTTTGTAGCATAGCACTGGGTCTGAGCGGCGCTTTTTTATACCTCAGCCCTAACCTGCCTTCTGTTGAATCATTACGCAGTATAGAACTACAAATTCCTTTACGGATATATAGCAGCGATGCAAAGTTAATCGCTGAGTTTGGAGAAATGCGACGATCCCCTATCGCCTTTGATGACATTCCTAAAAACTTTATTCATGCGTTACTCGCTGCGGAAGACGACAACTTTGCTAATCACCATGGTGTTGACCCCGGCAGTCTATTGCGTGCAGCTGCGCAAATTCTTAAAACAGGCCGCATTCAAACCGGTGGTAGTACCATCACCATGCAAGTGGCGAAGAACTTTTTCCTCTCCAGTGAGCGTAGCTTTTCCCGCAAAGCCAATGAAATTCTTTTGGCGTTACAGATTGAGCGTGAATTAACTAAAGATGAGATTCTAGAGCTTTATATCAATAAAATATACCTCGGCAATCGCGCCTACGGAATTGAAGCTGCTTCGCAGGTCTACTACGGTAAATCCATCAATGAAATCAGCTTAGCAGAAATGGCGATGATTGCAGGATTACCCAAAGCACCGTCGCGTTTTAATCCCATAGCTAACCCAGCACGCAGCATGGAACGCCGTAACTGGATTTTAGGCCGCATGCTGAAACTGGGGCGCATTTCCGAGCAAGCCTATCAAGATGCAATTGTAGAACCGCTGACTGCGCGCCTGCATATTTCCGCACCCGACATCTACGCCCCTTATATAGCCGAAATGGCTCGTGCAGAGATGGTGGGCAAGTTTGGTGGCCAGGCTTATACCGACGGCTATAGCGTCACCACTACAGTACCCGCTGACTTACAAACTCAAGCCCATCAAGCTGTGCAAACGGGGCTAGTGAATTACGATCAACGTCACGGTTATCGCAAGCCAGAGCAAACAGCCATTGCTCAAGCGCAGTGGCCAGAAGCCCTTGCTAAAGCACGCACCATTACCCAATTTTTACCCGCCATAGTGACTCAAGTGCAAGACGATGGCATCACGGTACTTTTAGCCAATGGCGAACAAGAACCAGTGACTTGGCAAAGCATGCGCTGGGCGCGCCCCTTTATTAATAATCGCAGCATGGGCGCTGCACCACGACGCCCTGCCGATATTGTACAAGTGGGAGATATGGTGCGCGTACGTCGCCAAGCAGATAACTCCTTGGGCTTTTCGCAAATCCCTAAGGCCCAGGCCGCACTGGTCTCACTTGATCCTAATAACGGTGCAATACGCGCCTTAGTGGGTGGCCTATCATTTGAGCAAAGTAACTATAACCGTGCGATTCAAGCCAAGCGCCAACCGGGTTCAAGCTTTAAACCTTTTATCTACAGCGCTGCTTTAGATGCCGGCTATACCGCAGCAACCTTAGTGGCTGATGAACCGCTGGAAGTGTTTGAACCCGGCATGAAAGATATCTGGCGCCCAAAAAACGATACCAATACGTTTCTTGGCCCCATTCGAGTGCGTGAAGGCTTATACCGCTCACGCAATATCGTTTCGATTCGTTTGCTGCAAGATATCGGAATGAAATATGCACACAACTACATCAGTCAGTTTGGTTTTAACCCTGATGACTTACCGCGTAATTTATCTCTGGCCTTAGGCACTGCAACGCTAACACCATTAGAAATCACCACGGGCTGGGCAACTTTTGCTAATGGCGGCTTCAAAGTGGACCCTTATTTAATTGAGCGCATTGAAAACCGTGATGGCCAAACCATCTTTTTAGCCAATCCGGCCCTGACACCCGCAGGCAAACGCGAGCGCGCGCAAAGTATTACTGAAGAGCAAATTCTTGCCGGCAGCGAGCTTGAGCCACAACTGGAAGCCGCACGCATTATTGATGAGCGCACGGCATATATTATGACCAGCATGCTCAAAGATGTGATTACCCGCGGTACTGGGCGCCGCGCCCTGAGCTTAAACCGTACAGATTTAGCTGGTAAAACAGGCACCACTAACGACTCGAAAGACAGTTGGTTTGCCGGGTATAACAGCGATGCAGTCACCAGTGTTTGGGCGGGCTTTGATCAACCCACCAGTCTCGGTCGCAATGAATACGGCGGAACTATTGCCTTGCCCATCTGGATTGATTATATGGCTTACGCTCTCAAAGATAAGCCCATGCATACCATGAAAGAGCCCTCTGGCATGATGACCCTAAGAATTGACCCAGTCACTGGGCGCATTGCTCGCCCTGGCACGCCTAATGCCTATTTTGAGCTGTTTAAAAGCGAAGATGCACCACCCACCATGGATGAGTTTGAAAACAGCTGGGATGTACCAGGCAGCAACTATTTTGATCAGTCAGAAATAGCGCCCATCGATCTCTTTTAACTCTGTACTGCAGACAATAAAAAACCCGCTTTAAGCGGGTTTTTTATTGTCGATTGAAACTTAACCGTTAAACACTTCATCCACTGAGGTCAGTGGGTAGTGCTTAGGATACGGCAGTGTCGCCACGCCAGTTTCAATTGCAGCTTTAGCAACCGCGTCGGATACCAAAGTAATTAAACGTGGGTCCATTGGCTTAGGAATAATGTATTCACGGCCAAACTCAAGGCAGTCAATACCGTAGGCATCACATACTGCGTTAGATACCGGTAATTTAGCCAGATCACGTAGTGCGTGAACCGCAGCAATTTTCATCTCTTCGTTAATACGTGTTGCACGCACATCCAGCGCACCACGGAAGATGAATGGGAAGCCCAATACGTTATTCACTTGGTTTGGATAGTCTGAGCGACCAGTGGCCATAATCACGTCAGGGCGTGTTGCATGCGCCAGCTTTGGATCAATCTCAGGATCAGGGTTGGAGCACGCAAACACCACTGGGTTTGGCGCCATGCGCAATAAGTTTTCAGCGCTGAGCAAGTTCGCACCTGACAGACCAACAAACACGTCCGCTCCGTCCATTGCATCAGCTAAGGTACGGCACTCTGTTTCATGGGCAAACACGGCTTTGTACTGGTTCAAATCATCACGACCTGAGTGGATCACGCCTTTACGGTCAACCATAAAGAGGTTCTCAACTTTAGCGCCCATGCTGATCAACAGCTTCATACATGCAGTTGCTGCTGCACCGGCACCCAGACAAACGATACGTGCTTCTTCAAGCTTTTTGCCGGCAATTTCTAAGGCATTCAACATACCTGCGGCCGTCACAATGGCTGTACCGTGCTGATCGTCATGGAATACAGGGATATCGCACTGCTCAATTAACGCACGCTCAATTTCAAAGCACTCAGGCGCTTTAATATCTTCAAGGTTAATACCACCAAAGGTGATTGAAATACGCTTAACAGTATCGATAAAGGCTTGTGGGCTTTCAGCATCAACTTCGATATCAAAAACATCCACACCAGCAAAGCGCTTAAATAATACGCCTTTACCTTCCATCACTGGCTTAGAAGCCAAGGGGCCCAAGTTACCCAAACCTAAAATTGCAGTACCGTCTGAAATAACTGCTACAAGGTTACCCTTACCTGTGTATTTATAAGCCAACTCTGGATCACGGGCAATTTCACGCACCGGCTCAGCTACACCTGGGCTGTATGCTAATGCCAAATCACGTGCAGTTGCAGTAGGTTTAGTGAGCTCAACGCTTAATTTCCCAGGACGCGGGGAAGCGTGGTATTCAAGAGCAGCAGTTTTTAGGTCAGACATAATTGGCAGTTCCCGCTTGACTATTATAATGAATTGAAGGACATCCGAGCATACTCAAGAACGACAAACGCCACAAGCGCATCTGGCCTAGTCTGCACAGAAAGCTGTAAAACACTTAAAACTCTGAACCAGAACAGCGACTTAGCAGCTCTTATTTAAGCTGCAACATACTTGGATGACTGACCGTTAAGCTCCAACGCGCATATTGGCCCTGCTGCCCATGTCGATCCGCAACCCAGCCACGGGTCTGTAACGTGCGGCCCTGCCAGTCTTCAAACAGCTCGTTATCAAAATTCTGCAGCGCAGCCTTAGGAATATTAACAGTCACCGAATGACCTAACTCCAGCCACACACCACCTTTATTGCGCTGCACGCTCTGTACTCGACCCTGCAATAAAATAAAACCACCAGCTTTAATCTGTTGCGCGGGTTTATATATGGCGTGTTTCCATAAGCCTAAGCGTGCAGTGCGCGCATGCTCTTCCGCCTGAACTAAACACTCAGCCAACTCGATATTGGGTGCAATCACTGCATGAAAAGCTAAGCCCGCGGCAACCAATTGCTCCTCAAAGCTGGCACCATGGCGATCATAGGTATAGGCCAATACTCGACCGTAGCGATCTTTAGACTCTTGCCCAGTGCGCAAACTGACTTTATTGTTATTGGCTTTGACTAAAGCGGTTAAACGTTGCTTGGCTTGTACTGCATAAGGCTGGTCGGTGCGGCCACGCCCGCCCATCTCGGGTGCATTAATGCCAATCAAACGTACACTGCGCCCATTGTGCAAACGTACAGTATCGCCATCAATCACCTGCTGCACAGAGAACTCAGCAGCAATAGGCTCTCTTGAGCAAAATGAAGTGGCTGCGTAGCTTTGGGTAGATAGCAGCAAAAAAAAAGCGCCCATAAAGGACGCTTTTTTCAGCATTGCTACGACCGATTTTACATAGGTCATTTAAATGCTCATTATTTTGTTGCGCCGAAACCTGCAAAACGCTGTTTGAAGCGATCGATACGACCACCCACATCAAGCACTTTTTGCTTACCGGTATAGAACGGGTGACACTCGGAGCACACATCAATGTTGATGTCTTTACCGATGGTAGAACGCGTAGCAATCACGTTACCGCAGCTGCAAGTAGCGTTGATCGCAACATAATTTGGATGAATATCGGCTTTCATGGTGTTTCCTCAAGATAACCGCGCCGCCACCCAACACCATTGTCGAGTACCGCACGAAAACAGGGGGTGAATAATACCAGAGCAAACACCTGTTGCAACAGCGTTTTTCACAAAACATGCTCAATGGTATCTTTGCGCAGTGCGCAGAGTAATAGTAATAACAGCAACATTTAAATAATGCTGCTTTGGCAATAATGCTATTTTTTCGTCATACTATTAACCTACACCCTGTTACACAACCCCGTATTTGCGGGATGAGGAGCTACTGTGAGCATCAATACTGCCAACCGTGTTTTCCCAGCTACACGACTACGTCGCAACCGTCGTGATGACTTTTCACGTCGTTTAGTGCGCGAAAATCAATTGAGCGTCGATGATCTAATTCTGCCCGTGTTTGTGCTCGATGGCACCAATCGCAGAGAAGAAGTGCCCTCCATGCCAGGTGTTGAGCGCTTATCCATTGATTTACTACTCAAAGAAGCTGAAGAGTGGGTTGCATTAGGCATTCCAGCCTTAGCACTCTTCCCTGTCACGCCCGTAGAGAAAAAATCATTAGATGCTGCTGAAGCATGGAACCCTGATGCTATTGCCCAGCGTGCTATTCGCGCGTTACGCGAGCGCTTTCCAGATTTAGGCGTCATCAGTGATGTGGCTCTTGACCCGTTCACCACTCATGGTCAGGACGGTATTCTTGACGATGACAACTATGTGATGAATGAAGAAACCGTTGACGCTCTCGTGCGCCAAGCACTCTCACACGCTGATGCCGGTGCGCAAATCGTTGCCCCATCCGACATGATGGACGGTCGTATTCAAGCTATGCGTGAAGCGCTAGAGCTGGCTGGTCACACCAACGTGCGTATCATGGCGTACTCGGCTAAATACGCCAGCGCCTATTACGGTCCATTCCGTGATGCGGTCGGTTCTGCAGCTAACTTAGGTAAAGCCAACAAATCCACCTACCAGATGGACCCAGCCAACAGCAATGAAGCCCTGCATGAAGTCGCCACCGACTTAACTGAAGGCGCGGACATGGTGATGGTCAAGCCTGGCATGCCGTACTTAGATATTTTGCACCGCGTGAAAGATGAATTTAAAGCGCCGACTTTTGTCTACCAAGTCAGCGGTGAATACGCCATGCATATGGCCGCGATTCAAAACGGCTGGCTCAGCGAAGCAGTAATTATGGAATCCTTAGTGGCATTTAAACGTGCCGGCGCAGACGGTATTCTGACCTACTTCGCCGTACACGCTGCAAAACAACTCAAACAAGGCGCTTAACTTATAACGGAGAGTCTATGAGCAACGCAGGACCGATTCAGCCAGCAGCTATTGCTGAGCATACAACCGAGGTCGCTGATGCGGCCACGGTTGCATCTAATACGCTAACCACAGATGAGTCCTGCGCTGCCATAGCGCCGCTTACCAACCTTGACGACAGCAGCCTGTATATTCATCGTGAATTATCACAACTGCAATTTAATATTCGTGTGCTTGAGCAGGCGCTGGATGAATCCACGCCATTGCTGGAGCGCCTCAAGTTTTTATTAATTTTCTCGAGCAACTTAGATGAGTTTTTTGAAATTCGTGTTGCTGGACTGAAAAAACAAATCACCTTTGCTCGCGAACAAGCGGACGCTGACGGCTTACAACCACATCAAGCCTTAGCCAGAATCGCGGAACTGGTGCATGAGCAAGTTGATCGTCAGTATCAAATTCTCAATAACATTTTACTACCGCAATTGGCGCAGCAAGATATCCGCTTCATTCGTCGGCGCAAGTGGACCAGTAAAATCAAAGCCTGGGTTAAAGCTTATTTCGAAGAAGAAATTGCACCCATTATTACGCCCATTGGTCTGGACCCCACCCACCCTTTTCCGCTGCTGGTCAATAAAAGCCTGAATTTTATCGTTGAACTTGAAGGTATCGATGCCTTTGGTCGCGACTCAGGTTTAGCTATTTTGCCAGCACCGCGCTTATTGCCGCGCATTATTCAAGTTCCGGAAGAGGTTGGCGGGCCGGGCGTTAATTATGTGTTTTTATCCTCCATGATTCATGCGCACGCCGATGATTTATTTCACGGCATGAGCGTTAAAGGCTGCTATCAGTTTAGGTTGACGCGTAACGCTGACTTATCGGTGGACGCTGAAGATGTCGAAGACTTAGCCCGCGCCTTACGCGGAGAGCTGTACTCTCGACGCTTTGGTGATGCGGTACGCCTTGAAGTAGCGGATACGTGCCCTGCGCACTTGGTGGATTTTCTACTCAATCAGTTTGGCTTATCGACCGCTGAACTTTACCAAGTCAACGGCCCGGTCAATCTAACCCGCTTATTCAGTGTCACCGGCCTAGAGAGTCATCCACATTTACAATTTGCACCTTTTGCCCCAGCCATCCCTAAAGCGTTACAAAACAGCGAAAACATTTTCCAAGCCATCAGCAAAAGCGATATTTTGCTTTACCACCCCTTTGAGTCTTTTACCCCGGTGATTGATCTGCTACGCCGTGCCGCCAAAGACCCGAACGTAGTGGCTATTAAGCAAACCTTATATCGTGCTGGAGCTAATTCGGAAATCGTTGATGCGCTGGTGGATGCGGCACGTAATGGCAAAGAAGTCACTGTAGTGATTGAGCTGCGCGCACGCTTTGATGAAGAATCGAACTTAGCGCTTGCCGGCCGCCTGCAAGCAGCTGGCGCGGTAGTGATTTACGGCGTGGTAGGCTTTAAAACTCACGCTAAAATCGTCTCAATTTTACGCCGTGAAAACGGTAATTTCGTCCGCTATGCTCACCTTGGCACCGGCAACTACCATGCTGGCAACGCACGTTTATATACTGACTACAGCTTGCTCACCGCTGATCCAGACCTGTGTGAAGATGTGTCCAAGCTGTTTAGCCAGCTGATTGGTATGGGTAAAACTTTACGTATGAAAAAACTCTTTCATGCGCCTTTTACCTTGCGCAAAACCTTACTGGATTTAATTGCTCGCGAAGCCAGCCATGCTGCTGAAGGTTTAGATGCTCGCATTATCATTAAGGTCAATGCGCTGACCGATGCCCGCATGATTAAAGCGCTGTACAAGGCCAGTCAAGCAGGCGTAAAAATTGATCTTATTGTGCGCGGTATGTGCTGCTTACGTCCGGGTATTGCTGGCGTGTCACACAATATTCAAGTGCGCTCAATTATCGGCCAACTGCTGGAGCACAGTCGCGTATTCTATTTTCTCAATAGCCCAGGTGATGAGCAATTGCTGCTCTCCAGTGCCGACTGGATGGAGCGCAATCTCGATAAACGTATCGAAACCTGCTTCCCCATTGAAAACAAAAAGATGATTGCTCGAGTTAAAAAAGAACTCGAAAGCTATTTAGAGGACAACACTCACGCGTGGTTACTGCAAAGTGATGGCAGCTACCAACACTTGCAACCCGCAGCAGACGAAAGCGCCAATAACGCACAAGCGCAACTGCTGGAGAAACTGAGCATACCCTTGATTGAGGTCTCATGAACTACCCACCACTTTAGAAGTGGGGGTTTCTTAGTAATGCACAGACTTGATGCGGTGTCCTGCAACAGCGGTTTTAAACTCGGTTCACCAGCAAATAAAAAGGGCAGATACCGTTAAAGTATCTGCCCTTTTCACTTTAATAAACTGCAACTCAGGAGCGTCCGCGTGGAGACGCCCCTCTAGTCTTAGCTTATTTCATTAACATGGTACCGTTTTTCGCCAAGTTGGTGTGCCATGAGAAGGCTTTTTCCAAGATGTGCGGAGTCTGGCCACCACGTGTTTTAGCTTCAGCTAAGTAATCACGCGCTTGCTGCTTGTAGTCTGGGTGCATGCAGTTTTCGATAATCAGTTCAGCGGCCTGAATTGGCGCTAAACCACGGATGTCTGCATAACCTTGCTCAGTGATCAACACATCCACATCGTGGTTAGTGTGGTCAACGTGGGCTACGAAAGGCACGATTGCTGAGATATTGCCACCTTTAGCAGTCGACTGCGTCACGAAAATCGTGATACGAGCGTTACGCGCGAAGTCACCTGAACCACCGATACCGTTCATCATATGCGTGCCGCCAACGTGCGTAGAGTTTACGTTACCGTAAATATCAGCTTCTAACGCCGTGTTGAACGAAATGATACCTAAGCGACGAATCACTTCAGGGTGGTTAGAGATTTCTTGTGGGCGGAAGATGATTTTATCTTTGTACTTAGCAAGGTCTTTACCTAATGTTGCAACACGCTTAGCCGACAGCGACAGTGCTGTACCTGCTGCGAACTTCACAACGCCAGCATCAATCAGGTCAAATACGCCATCTTGCAAGACTTCAGAGGCGACTACGATGTCTTTAAAACCTGAGGTTTTCATGCCATTGAGTACAGCGTTAGCTACTGAACCTACGCCCGATTGCAGTGGCGCGAGGCTTTCAGTTAAACGACCCTGCTTCACTTCTTCACCTAAGAATGACAGCAAGTTGTTCGCGATTTGCTGAGTTTCTTCGTTAGGTTCAAACAATGGTGATGGAATATCTGCTTCGTTAGAAATGATGATGCCGCGAATTTTCGCAGGATCAACTTTCATACCTGGCGTACCAATGCGCTTGCTCACTTCAAAGACTGGAATGGCTCCACGCGTATTTTCACCCGCTGGCTCAGGGATGTAAATATCGTGCATACCTTCGTATTCAGCCGGTGCGCTGGTGTTCAGTTCAATAATGACGTGCTTAGCAGTTTGCAAGAAGATAGGGGAGTTACCCACAGAACCAGTAGGAATGATATCGCCATCTTCAGTGATTGCTGCCGCTTCGATAATTGCGTAATCAATCGCAGGATAGATACCCTGACGAATAGACTCAGCCATATGCGATAAGTGTTGGTCGATATAGAAGATTTCGCCAGCGTTAATTTTTTTACGCTGCACGGCGTTACCTTGATAAGGCACACGCAAGTTAATAATGTCAGCTTCAGCCATAGACTGGTCAGCTGCTGGGCCCATTGAAGCACCAGTGAACAGGTTAACTTTGAATTTTTCTTTGTGACCGCGCTCAGCTAAAGCTTTTGGAAATAACTTGGGCTCACCAAACAAAGTGAAACCACTCATACCCAAAGTCATGCCATCTTCAATCCATGTGGCTGCTTCTTGTGCGGTAACAACTTTGTCTAACAGTGCTTTATTACGAATAAACTTACTTAAATCAGTACTCATGCAACCACCTGTAAAGAGTTGTTTTTTGAATAATATGTCTGCTAAAAGACTAAATTATATAGGCTTTTCTGCGTGTTAACTGAGGCATTAAATGCTCTTGACGACACTGCAGAGGTTTTGACTGCTTTATAGCATTCTAGGCCTATAAGATATTTTAGCAGCTATACTAAGGTCGATTTTCCTCTGAGCTTGAAAGATTCGCTCCAGGTCTCGACTCAGTAACCGCTCACCTTACAACAACCTTGAAAAACATGCATAAAAAACCACCCGTAGGTGGCTTTAACCAGCATAAATCAGCAAAAAAGCGCTCTAGCCTGGGTGTCCGTCGACGCGCGCACGCCAAAGCATGGGGGCATAACCGTAGACATAAATCGCAAAACCCAGACCCCAGCACACTGCAGCAATCCACAGCCCAGGCAAATAAGCCCAGTCGACTAGTACTACTCGCGCCAGCGCTCCACAATTTAATAAAACAAATGCCCAAGTTATCGACTTTGGCGGCTGCAAAGGTCGTCCAGTATGTCCCAATGTGACACGGGCAATCATCGCTAAAATTAAGCCGCCCATGGCACCCACTGTTAACGCATGGACAGCCAAGCTCATATTCGCCAATACAGCCAGATGCCACAAAGCCATCGCAAAACAAGCCACGGTTAACCAAGCGTACGCCAAGTGCAACGACCACAATAAGGGCACACGCCACATACCTGAGTCATACCAGCGCACTAAACGGATCAAGTGGCCCAAGCCCAGCAGCGCAAATGCACCGCCTATGACGGGCTGCGCCTGTAATGCCCAGCCTTGCAACAGAGTAATTGATAGTAATGCTGTACCAATCAGCAGCGCCCAATCCAGCTTGGGCCAGGCCACCACTCCCTCTTTACGCTGCAAGCCGCGCTGCGTAAAGAATGGAATAACACGCCCGCCAATCATGCTCATAATAGCGGCTACAAACCACACACCGCCGACAGTTGCTTGGCGCTGCAGCGCATCGTTACACGTAGCTACGCCATACAAAGTCACCGCATTAGCAATCGCCAATAGCGCCAATATCACAACCAGCGGATAGTTACGCACCTGGCGTACCGGCCAGACACTGCGCGCCATTTGCGCAGCTACCAGCGGCAAAAACAAAACATCGACAAGTAGCACACACCACAGCGGTGCACCCACCAACCAAGCCACACGAGCAGCCAGCCACAGTACCGCTAATGCCATCAAAGGCTTGCCTGACAGACCTGGCACACCGGTCCAGGCTTGCACCGCTGTGAGCAAAAACCCAGCAATAATAGCCCCAGCAAAACCAAATAATAATTCATGCCGATGCCAAGCCAACCAACCGCCAGTAGGCTGCCACTGAGCAAACCAGCCATTGAGTGCCATAATCCATAAAGGAATAGCCAGCATCGCCAGCACACTACCTAGCAAGAAGAAGGGTCGAAAACCCAAGCGAAATAACGGCACTATTGCTAATGCCTGACGCCGATCTATTACGTTCACAATAATATGCTCCCAAAATCAACCCGCAAATGTATGCATATTGACAGCATAGTCTTGTTCAATCCTTTTGTGACCCACTGATCTTTACAACACAGCATTTCTTCTTGTATTGCGCAGTGGTGCTGAATTTTAGGCATAAAAAAACCGCCGAGCATCACTACTGGGCGGTTTTTTACGAATTTAAACGATCAGTTTAAACCTTGAATATAGCTCGCTAAAGCTTTGATATCTTTGTTGCTGAGGCGTCCAGCGATTGTGCGCATAATCATCGCATCACCATCGTTGTTACGGATGCCTTCACGGAACTCTGTCAATTGCTTCTCAGTGTAGGCCGCATGCTGACCGCTCAGCTTAGGAAAGATTGCTAGATCAAGACCCGCACCATTAGGTGAATGGCAACCTGTACATGCAGGTAAACCTTCTTCAATCTTACCACCACGGAACAACTGCTCACCACGCGCAACCAATTCAGGGTCTGCAGCGCCTGTTGTTGCTTTTTGGCTTGAGTACCATGCCGCAATATCTTCTAAATCTTGATCAGTCATAGCATCCAACATGCCTGTCATTTCAATCACAGGGCGCGTGTTAGATTTAATATCATGCATTTGCTTGAGCAAATAACGCTGGCCTTGACCGGCGAGCTTTGGGAAGTTCGGCAACATGCTATTACCATCAGCATTGTGACAGGCAGAACACATTGCGATTTTACCCTGACCTGCAGCAGCATCTCCCGCGGCATGGGCTAAACCACTGATGCCCAAGGTCAATAACAGACTTACAACTAGTTTGTTCATCAGCTCTTCCAACTACGGCTAAAAATTATTTTTCCCAGATTGATACAATCATTCAGGCAATTTAATCAATCTGGCACTTATAAATTATGCGAACATTACCATAATCTGCCACACAGACAACCTTTTGCAGATAGATCGACAGCAATGCGCACATATAATCTTAGGCATTATATACTGCCCAGACCAAAACGGAAACGAACCTCTTGCAGCACTTTTTTACTTGGATAACCTATGCAGCCTAAAAACCCCATTATCGGCCTGTGCCAACAAGCCAGCTTTCTGACCAGCGCGGCCCGTGTTGAGCAGTGTCCTGTCGATGAAGGCTATGAAGTTGCCTTCGCTGGGCGCTCCAATGCAGGCAAATCCAGCGCACTCAATACATTAACCCGTGCTGGCATTGCTCGCACCTCAAAAACACCCGGTCGCACACAGCTGCTTAACTTCTTCTCTCTCGACGAAGAACACCGCTTAGTTGACTTACCCGGTTACGGTTACGCCAAAGTACCTATTCCACTGAAATTACACTGGCAGCGTCACCTCGAAGCCTACCTAGGTAGCCGCAACAGCCTAATGGGTCTAGTTTTGATGATGGATATTCGCCATCCACTGACACCTTTTGACTGTTTAATGCTCGACTGGGCCGCAGCCAACCAAATGCCTATGCATATTCTACTGACCAAAGCTGACAAACTGACGTTTGGTGCAGGTAAAGCGGCATTATTAAAAACCCAAAAAGACATTCAACAAAAATGGGGCGATACCGCGAGCATTCAGCTGTTCTCATCAACCAAACGCATTGGTATTGACGAAGCACACTATGTTTTAGCCAACTGGCTACAACTGCTTGAGCCCAGTGATGATGAAGATGATTTCGCTGATGAAGCAGACGACACTTTAGAAGATTAATCATGTGCACTACAGCGCCGTACATTCAGCTCGATGTACGGCGCCAGCTGCAAACATTTTTAAATTGCACTTTAAAAGCCGCGTCCTAAATTCAAATACAGCGCACTTTCAGAATTATCATTAATGCCATAACTAAAATTAAGTGGCCCCAAGGGCGTATCCACTGCAACAAAGACACTAATGGCATTAATATAGCCACTGTCTAGATTATCAGACTGATTCCACACCCGCCCTCGCTCCAAAGACATGCCGGCATACACAGGCAAACCCAAGGAAAAACTGCTGATAGGCGTTAATTGGCGATAATAAATAAAGCGACCAATACTGACGTTTTGCCCAGCTAAAGCATTCTCACGATAACCTGATAACTTTTGCGCACCGCCCATTTGATAACTGGAAGTTACCACTTGTTCAGCATCCAAAGTGCGCGCATAACGCCCACCTAAGATCACCGTATTCGCCCCCCAATTTAATGGCTTATTTAACTCAAGCAGCCACTGACGATAGCGCTCATCCGAACCCAGTTCAGTCGCATGCTGCAAGGCCGAAATACGCAACTCCTCACCACTGCGCGGAAAGTTAACGTTATCTAAACTATCAAAGGCATATTGCAGTTGGTAATAGCCTTCTTTAAAACTAAAATCAGGCAGATCACGTGTACCAATACGCACATCGGCGTTGCCCCAGCCCGAACCTAGACCAAAACGAATTTCCGCATTAGTGGAGATTTGACGCCCCAGATTAAAGCCATAACGCACACGCTGTAGGCGGTATTCAGCAATCGGATCACTGTCTTCGGCAAACTTAATATTGCGCACTTCACCATGCAGCCATGGCGACACAAAGTAGCGTGAACCCACATCCAGCGGCTGATAAAACTCAGTATAGAGTTCTTGATGATCACCCAACTGCACACGGCTCAGCCATTCCGCACCTAGACGATTAATACCGTTCATGCGAAAACTGGCGCCAATATTAAATACGCTATCGCCACGTAAATCATCGGATAGATTCAGCCCCAAACGCAGGTAATCGGTACCGCTACGCTTATCAGTGGCACGGATTACCAAAGCATTACCACCTTTTTGCGGCTGTAAGCGGTACTCAACCCGCTCAAAATATTCCAAGCCGTAGAGCGTGCCCATATCCTTTTGCAGCTTTTCAATATCAAGCGGCTCATTGAGCGGCTGACGGATGTAATAGCGAATCACCTCGTCACCCACTTTTGAAGTGTTGCGCACTTTAATTGAGGTGATCAGCGGTGCTTTTTTCATTTTCTTGGTGTTGCTGGCAATTTTTTTCTGCTCAGGCAAAGGCTGTGCAACATCGGCAAATCGCCATTGCAAACTCTGTGTAGCGCGGTAACCGGTATCAATCATATCTTGCGCGCGCGAAAAATCAGTGACGCCAAAGCCGGCTAAGGGCGGCTGCACTAAAATATCCTGCGCCTGTAAGGTGGCCAGTTGCGCCTCAGAATTGCGCCGTGTCAGTAAAGCCACTGATTGATTTAAAATATGAAATACGGTTTGCAAAGACTCAGTTGCGGCCAAAGGTGAACCAATATCCACCACAATCACTCGATCCACGCCCATCTGCCGCGCTATATCCACCGGGATATTATTGGAAATACCACCATCCACGAGTAAGCGACCATCAATTTCCAC
>DATERP010000025.1:0-21200 GCA_035271385.1 Thiopseudomonas sp.
GCGGCTGGCGCCCAGTTGCTCGAATGAGCCGTCAGTGGCCATAAAGTACCAAAACTCGTCGTCGCTGTATAAATATTCCATATCGCGATCAACAATATCAGCGCTTTCTAAACTTTCACCTGATTTAAAGGTACGCTCCCAGACGCGTTGGCTGCGGATGCTACGTAATTTGACGCGGCTGAATGCTTGGCCTTTACCCGGCTTAACAAACTCGATATCAATCATGATGCAGGGTTCGTTATCCACCATGACGCGCAGTCCTGGTTTGAATTCGTTGGTAGAATAGTTAGCCATAATGCAATCCTGTCGTATTTAAGGTCGTATAAAATGTCTATTGTAGCCCAAACTGAAAAGTTTTTTCCCCAGAGGGGCTGGGGGGAGGTATTGGCTCAGTCTGTGCGCGGTTCTGATGAGCTTTTAGCAGCTTTAGAGCTGTGTTTGGAAGACCTGGAAAATGGCTTAAGTCTCGCGCAACAATTTCCGGTTTTAGTGCCGCGTCCTTTTGTTGAGCGTATGCGTAAAGGTGATCCGCGCGATCCATTACTCTTGCAGGTTTTGCCCTTGGCGGCGGAAGATCAGTTGGCGGCAGGTTTTAGCCTGGATCCGCTGGGTGAGCAAAGTACCAATGTGGAAACTGGGGTGATTCATAAATATCACGGCCGTGTTTTGTTACTGGCGGCCAGTGGTTGTGCGGTCAATTGCCGTTATTGTTTTCGCCGGCATTTTCCCTACAACGAAAATCGCTTAGGTCGTTCACAGTGGCAGTCAGCGCTAGAGTATATTGCGCACGATGTCAGCATTACTGAAGTGATTCTCAGTGGCGGTGATCCCTTGATGCTGCAAGATGAGCGTTTAGCTGAGTTAGTTGAGCAGATTGCTGCAATCCCTCATGTACAACGCTTGCGTGTGCATTCGCGTTTGCCGGTGGTGATTGTCGAGCGCTTAACTGAGCAGTTGACTGATATTCTCACTCGCACCCGTTTGCGCAGTACTTTGGTGCTGCACGTCAATCACCCCAATGAATTAACCCCAGAGCATGCCCAGCGCTTAGCCTTGCTGCGCCAAGCCGGTGTGACTTTGCTCAATCAAACGGTCTTGCTCAAAGGGGTGAATGACAGCGCTGAGGTGTTGATTGAGCTCAGCGAGCAGTTGTTTAATCATCACCTCTTGCCCTATTACCTGCATGTATTGGATCGAGTGCAGGGCGCACAGCATTTTGATGTCAGCAGTGCGCAGGCGTATGCGCTGTATCAACAGATGCTGGCGCAATTACCCGGTTATTTAGTGCCCAAGCTGGTGCGCGAAGAAGCGGGCCAGCCACATAAGACGCCATTGCATGCTTTTTAAGCGGTCAAGCTCGACAAATCCACCGCAAGCACAGCGCGGCTTGTTACACTGCACACTGTAATTATTAAGGTTAGAAAATTTTTGTGAGTACACCAACTGATTTTGCCAGCTTGCCGTTACCGGCAGCATTGTTAAGCAACTTAGACGATTTGGGCTACACCAGCATGACTGCGGTGCAGTCTCAGAGTTTACCGGTTATTTTAAAGGGCATGGATGTGATTGCCCAAGCCAAAACGGGTAGCGGTAAAACTGCGGCCTTTGGGATTGGCTTATTATCACCACTCAATCCACGCTACTTTGGCTGCCAAGCTTTAGTGCTGTGCCCAACCCGTGAATTGGCTGACCAAGTCTCCAAAGAGATTCGTCGTCTGGCGCGTGCCGAAGGCAATATTAAAGTGCTGACTTTGTGTGGTGGCGTGCCTTTTGGTCCGCAAGTTGGCTGGTTGGAGCATGGCGTACATATTGTGGTCGGTACGCCCGGTCGTGTTTTAGAGCATGCACGCAAAGGCACTTTGGATTTGTCGGGTCTGAATACTTTGGTACTGGATGAAGCTGACCGCATGTTGGATATGGGCTTTTATGACAGCATTGCTGACATTATTGAGTTTACGCCCAAGCGCCGCCAGACCTTGTTGTTCTCAGCGACTTTTCCCGATGGGATTCAGCAGTTAGCGTCAAATTTTTTACGCGATCCGCAGCATATTAAAGCCGATACTGAGCATGCTGAGCATCAAATTGAGCAGCATTTCTACGAGATTACCCCAGAGCAGCGCGAAGGTGCGGTGGAGCGTATTTTACGCCATTACCGTCCTGAAGCTTGCGTGGCCTTTTGCTTTACTAAGCAGCAGACGCAAGATTTGGCGGATTATCTCAATAGCGAGAAAATCTCTGCTTTAGCCTTGCATGGTGATTTAGAGCAGCGCGAACGTGACCAAGTTTTAGCCTTGTTCAGTAACCGCAGTTGCAGCGTATTAGTAGCAACGGATGTGGCCGCCCGTGGTTTGGATATTGAATCCTTGCCGATGGTGATCAACGTTGAATTAGCGCGTGATCCAGAGATCCATGTACACCGTATTGGTCGTACTGGCCGTGCTGGCGCTAAAGGTATGGCAATCAGTCTTGTGGGTCCAAAAGAAACCTTCCGTGCGCAAGCCATTGAAGAGCTGCAAGGTAAGCCTTTGCATTGGCATTCGCTCAATGGTTTGAAAGAATCAGACGGTCAGCCATTGCTGCCCGCCATGGCCACTTTGTGCATTGCTGCCGGTCGTAAAGATAAATTACGCCCCGGTGATATTCTCGGTGCCTTAACTGGTATTGGCGGTTTGACCGGTAAGCAGGTCGGTAAGATTGCGATCTTTGATCACCAAGCCTTTGTGGCGGTTGAGCGTTTATTGGCCCGTGAAACGCAGCAAAACTTAGAAGCAGGCAAGATCAAAGGCCGCAGCTTAAAAGTTCGCGTTCTGTAATAGAGCCCAGAAGCACTGGGCTGGCGCAAACATCCTGCGCTAGCTCAGCTTACTTGCGCAATGGCGTGAGTAAATCGCTGAGGCCATTGTGGTCAATTTCATGCATCAACTCTAATAAACGACCGATATCGCTTTTGGGAAACCCCTCGCGGGCAAACCAGTTTAGATATTGGCCGGGGAGATCAGCAATCAGTCGGCCTTGGTATTTGCCAAAGGGCATCACTGTGGTGACGAGGCGTTGTAGGTCTTTGGGTTGCATGGGCTTCGCTGCAGGTTATGGATCAGACTGCTATAGTCTCAAAATTAATCGCGTTGTGCATGCTGCTATAACGCTTGCTACACACTGGTTAAATTCAGTGTTTACCTTTATTGCTGGAGAGAGTGCACATGATTGTTAAAGGTTTGCGTAACGGTTTAGGTCAATTAATTATTTTTGCGGACTGGTTAACACGTCCTAAAGGCATTAAGCGCAGCGCAGAAAAGCAAGCCGAAGTGGACGCGGCCACTGCGCATTTAGCTTTGTATCAATTTCGTGCCTGTCCGTTTTGCGTCAAAGTGCGTCGTGCGATGCATGCGTTGAATATTAAAGTTGAACTGCGTGATGCAAAAAATAATCAGCAGTTTCGTGATGAGCTGCAATCCCAAGGCGGCCGCATTAAAGTGCCATGCTTGCGTATTGAAGAAGAGGGTGCCGTGCGTTGGATGTATGAGTCCAATGACATCATCGCTTATTTGAAAGAGCGTTTTGCTTAATTGCTATGCGTGATGGGCGTGCGTTACGTGCGCCTCTGTTGGTGTGTTTGCATCGTTTAACGGCAATTGTGCGTGTCGTACTTCGGGATGAGTATTTTTCCGTCGATGAGCCCATCCAGGGCTCAACTCCGGCGCTACGCCATCCATGGCTTCGCTCGTCATACTCACCCCGAAGTACTCGTTGAATATTGGTGTTGCTCTCACTCTCGTAGCGCAGCACGGCACGCGCCAAGTTCTTGTTCTTGATTCTAGCGTCACGCGCCAAGCTTTGCTCTTAAGTCTAGAATCACACGCCAACTATGCTTTCAACGTCTTAGCACACAGATTAAAGAATAGTCGCCAAATCAATCTCATCACTGCGCTCAATATTGGCCGTCAACGCCCGACACAAACGCAAAAACTCCTGCATCGCATCACTTTGAAACTTATGCTTGTGCCAGATAAAGGTGAATTGCCGCGTCAGATTCAATTCCGGCGTCTCAATCGCCACCAAACTGCCGCGCCGAAACGCATCACGCAACGCTAAGCGCGAAATACAACCAATGCCCAAACCCGACTCCACCGCACGCTTAATCCCTTCCGTATGCTCCAGTTCCAGACGAATATCTGGCGAACGCTGATGCCGTAAAAACGCCTGCTCAAACACCAAACGCGTTCCCGAGCCTTGCTCGCGCACAATCCAGGCCTCATCCGCCAACTCCGCTAAACTCGCACAGCCTTGCTCAGCTAAAGGATGCTGCGGCGCACAAAACACCACTAACTCATCTGCCACCCAAGACTGCGCAATAATATCGCGATCTTGGTAATACCCTTCAATTAAACCTAAATCCAGCTGGTAGCTCGCCACTTGCTGCACAATTTGCGCCGTATTATGCACATGCAAACGCACCTTACAATCAGGGTGTTGCTGCATAAAATGACCAATCAATAAGGTCGCCAAATAGTTACCAATGGTCATAGTCGCCCCCACCGACAGTGAGCCAAAGCCATGGTTGTCAGTTAATAGGCTTTCCAGTGCTTGCGCTTGCTCCAGTAGCGCCAAAGCGCGTGGCAGCAGCTGTAAACCTAAGGCGTTGATCAGTAAACGCTTGCCGGCACGGTCAAACAACAAGCAGTCGTAACTCAGTTCCAGCTCTTTCAGTGCGGTACTGGCGGCAGATTGTGACATCGACAGCTGCTCAGCAGCCTTAGAGACGCTTTGCAGTTGGGCGATACAGGTAAAGACTTCAAGTTGACGCAGGCTAAAACGCATATCGGTATTCCTGATATAGTGTATGCATATTATCAATTTAACAGATTAGTATTTTAAACCTACACTCTAAGCCATCTTTTCTACACTGGAGCGTGTTATGAGCAAGTTGAATGTTGAGCAAGTCTTAAGTGTTCATCACTGGAATGACTCTCTTTTCAGTTTTAAAACCACCCGTGATCCTGGTTTGCGTTTTGAAAATGGGCAGTTTGTGATGATTGGCCTTGAGGTTGAGGGTCGCCCCTTGATGCGCGCTTATTCAATTGCCAGTCCTAACTATGAAGACCATTTAGAGTTTTTTAGTATTAAAGTTCCCAATGGTCCGCTCACCTCACGTCTACAGCACTTAAAAGCCGGTGATGCTGTACAGGTCAGCAAAAAGCCGACGGGCACCTTATTGCTCAGTGATTTATTACCCGGTAAACACCTGTATTTGCTCAGTACGGGCACAGGTTTAGCACCTTTTATCAGTGTGATTCAGGATCCGGAAACCTATGAGCGTTTTGATAAAGTCATCTTGGTGCACGGCGTGCGTTATGTCAGTGATGTGGCTTATGAAAGCTTTATTACTGAAAATCTGCCTAATAATGAGTTTTTTGGTGAAGAGTTACGCGACAAGCTGATTTATTACCCTACAGTGACACGCGAGCCATTTCGTAACCAAGGGCGTATCACTGATTTGATGCGCAGCGGTAAGTTATTTACCGATATTGGCTTGCCGCCCATCAATCCTGAGCATGACCGCGCGATGATTTGTGGTGGTCCTGAGATGCTCGATGAAACCAGCGCTGTGCTAGATGAGTTTGGTTTAACTGTATCGCCACGCTTAGGTAGTGCAGCACATTATGTGATTGAGCGAGCTTTCGTAGAGAAGTAAGGCCGCTGCTGTATACATCAGCGCCAGTACAATTAAAAACACCGCCTGATGCTTGATGCAGGGCGGTGTTTTTTGTTACCAGGCAACGAATTATTGGCGCATCAGGCCAAACACTTTTTTTGCAATATCCGTGGCTGCTTGTGCTGGGTTTTGGCGAATTGAAGCCTCTTGTTGACCGATAATGGTAAACAGGCCATCGAGAGCTTGCTCGGTCACATAGCTTTCGATTGAGGCATCTTTGCTATCAATCACACCATAATTGGCAGCTTGACCAGCAAAATTATTGTACTTTTGCGCCAATCCTGAAGACTGTGTTGCTTGCGCAACTAGAGGCAGAAAGCGGCTGCGCAATTGCTCGCGACTGCTACGGTCTAAGTAGGTTGTGGCTGAGTTGCTGGGACCATTAAGAATGCTTTTGGCATCGCTGATGGTCATGTTTTTAATCGCATCGAGTAGCAATGCTTGCGCTTCGGGAATCGCAGCTTCCGCTGCACTGTTCATGCTGTCTTCGAGAGCTTTAACTTGCTTACCTTGCCCCAGCATTTTCATCGCACGTGCTGCTTTGCCTAGATTGCCGGGGAGCTCAATGTGTACATCGGGGTTTTTATTAAAGCCACCGGGCTGGCCCAGTTGTTCCACGGCAAGGCGTGTACTTTGCTCAAGCATAGATTTCAGGCCATCACCGGCTTGGTTTTGGCTCAAATCATTGAGTGATAATGCACAGGCTTGAGCTGCAAATAATAGGCCCATCAGTCCAGCAAAGTAAGCGCGCATAATCTTGACTCCCAGTGTGTGAGCGCTTAAACAGCGCTTTTGAGTGCTTCTGCAGGAAGCAATGCTGCCGCTTCACGGTCGAGCACAATCGTTAAATTGTGATGCTGTTTGAGTGCTGATGCAGGTAATGCTTCATCAACAGCACTCTCAAACAACTGTGCCATGATATTGGTTTTATTGCGCCCTGTAGCTACTAGGATAATTTCTTTGGCATCTAAAATATCTTGGATGCCCATGGTAATAGCATGGGTTGGCGTTTCGTTTTGATGATCGAAAAAACGACCGTTATCAATACGTGTTTGTTCTGAAAGTTCCACCACATGAGTACGGCTATTAAAACAGGTGTGGGGTTCATTAAAGCCAATATGGCCGTTTGAGCCGATGCCTAACAATTGTAAGTCTAGGCCGCCCTTGGATTTAATAGCATCAGAGTATGCTTGGCAGGCCGTATCAATATTGCTCGCCAAACCATTGGGTAAGTGCACGTTATGTGCTGGCAGGTTGAGATGATTAAATAAATGCTGATACATATAAAAGTTATAGCTTTGTGGATGTTCAGCGCTTAAACCGATGTATTCATCTAAGTTAAATGTTGTGAGTTGTGAGGTATCGACTGCCACTTGTTGCATGTATTGCAACAGTTGCGCATAAACAGGCTCCATAGTGCTACCTGTCGCCAAGCCTAGGACTGCACTGGGGGCTGTCTTTATTTTTTCTAGAAGACGCTGGGCCGTATAGCGAGAGACTTCATCTACAGTTTCAAAAATTTTATACATAGGTTTATATCATCAGATAGTAAAAAGATATGCAGCGCTGTGCGGTGCATTATACTGTGATGTCGTGCTGTGTTAGAGAAAGTACAACAGCGACACACTAACTTAATATGCTTTTCGCTTAAGTGCTACTACATTGAATAAAATATTTCAATTTACACGCATGAGTGATGCGCCAAGTTGTATGACAACAACATCCTATATATGTTCTTTAGCGTTGTAGTGCCATATGACGAAACTCGCCAGGTGTTTGCTGCGCCCAGCGTTTAAAGGCACGCTGAAAGGCTTCGGGCGAAGAAAAACCCAGCAGCCATGAAATCTCGCTAAAGGTTAACTCAGTATCACGAATATAACTGCTGGCCAGATCAAAGCGAGTTTGATTCACCAATTGGCGAAACTGTGTGCCATGGGCGGCTAATTTGCGCCGTAGTGTCCATGCAGGTAAGCGTAATTTTTGCGCGATATGCTCAATGTTGGGTTCACCATTTTTTAACAGCGGTGCGATCAATTGGCTGACTTGTTCCACCAGGCTGTAATGGCGTGTTTTGTCAGCCAGTTGCTCCTCGCATAGTTCTAGCAAAGCATACCAAGTACTGGGGCAATAGTTGGGGTTATTGAGAGCTAAGCTGTCTTGGCTTAAGCGTATGCGGTTATAGGGTGCATTAAACTCAACTGGACAATTGAGTTGTTGCATAAACTCAGCGGCGTAAGACGGCTCAGGGTATTCAATTTGCAGCAATTGTATTTCGACATCACTTTGGCACACTTGGCGTAAGTGATTGATCCAGCCTAATAAAACCGACTCCACTACAAAGCAATTGTAAGCATTGTAAGGCGCAATGGAATAAAAATTGAGCCAAGCTCCGTTGTAATCTTCAATAAACTGACTAGCACCACGATAATTTTGTGCATACAAAGGTTCAAAGCGCAAAATACAACGGGCTGCAGCGCGCACATTAGGGGCCTGTGCCGCGGTCACACCGGCTAAACCAATATGGTTGAGTGAGCTGTGCCGGCCAATGGCTAAGCCGAGGGCTGGATTACCAGAATATTGAATCGCAGCATGACCCAAGCGCATATAGCGTGGAATAGAAAGCCTTGCATCAGGTTGAGCGAGGTGTTCTGCATTCAGCTCAAAACGCTCAAGTAATTCACGCGCACAGTGGCCTTGTTCGCCCATCGCCGCGGCAATGCTGTGCACAAAACCAACGGATAAATCACCTAAACGCATATTGGGTTGGACTGTTTGCTTGCTCATAAGGCGCCTATTGATTACTTGGGTGTTCATTGTAGTTATTATTTTGTCTGTTTGGGTCATTGAGAAGCTGCGTAGCGCTGTTTATTGTAGTGAGCATTATCTGACTGATCAGGGTGGCCCTAGCGCCCAAATAAAAATCAGCATTCCGTGTTTGCGCTTGTTTGGAGAATCTTGATGTCAAATCCACATTACCCACATTTATTAGCCCCACTTGATCTTGGCTTTACTACGCTGAAAAACCGTGTCTTGATGGGTTCGATGCACACAGGTCTTGAGGAGCGGCCCAATGGATTTGAGCGCATGGCCGCTTATTTTGCTGAGCGTGCGCGCGGTGGCGTTGGCTTGATGGTTACCGGCGGTATTGGTCCGAACGAAGAAGGTGCAGTCTATGCCGGAGCAGCAAAGCTCAGTACGCCTGAAGAAGCTCAGCAGCATAAAATTGTTACGCAAGCCGTACATGAGGCAGGCAGTAAAATCTGTATGCAAATCTTGCATGCGGGTCGCTATGCTTTCAGTCCTAAGTCCGTAGGGCCCAGTGCGATTCAAGCCCCGATCAATCCATTTAAGCCAATTGAGTTGGACGAGGCCGGTATTGAAAAGCAGATTGCTGACTTTGTAAATTGTGCGGTGCTGGCCCAGTCCGCCAATTATGATGGCGTCGAGATTATGGGCTCGGAAGGTTATTTTATTAACCAGTTTCTAGCACAGCATACCAATCAGCGTACCGACCGCTGGGGTGGCAGTTATGAAAATCGCATGCGTTTAGCCTTAGAGATTGTCAGTCGTGTCCGCGCAGCCGTGGGGACTGACTTTATTATTATTTACCGTCTGTCGATGCTGGATTTGATCGAGAAGGGCAGCAGTTGGGATGAAATCGTGCAGTTAGCGAAGGCGATTGAAGCCGCTGGCGCAACCATGATTAATACCGGAATTGGCTGGCATGAAGCGCGTATTCCAACCATTGCCACTAAAGTGCCGCGTGGTGCTTTTACTAAAGTCACAGCTAAGTTGCGTGGCGAAGTATCCATTCCACTGGTGGCAACTAACCGTATCAACACGCCAGAAGTCGCTGAGCAAACCTTGGCAGACAATGATGCCGATATGATTTCCATGGCGCGTCCCTTTTTGGCTGACCCAGAATTTGTCAATAAAGCAGCTGCGGGTAAAGCCGATGAAATCAATACCTGTATCGGTTGTAATCAGGCCTGCTTGGATCACACCTTTAGTGGCAAGCTGACCAGTTGTTTAGTCAATCCGCGCGCCTGTCATGAAACTGAACTCAACTATATCGCCACTACCAAGGTGAAAAAAATTGCCGTAGTGGGTGCTGGGCCTGCAGGTTTGGCTGCAGCAACTGTGGCAGCAGAGCGTGGGCATGCTGTAACTTTGTTTGATTCGGCCAGTGAGATTGGTGGTCAATTTAATGTCGCTAAATTGATTCCAGGCAAAGAAGAGTTTTATGAAACTCTGCGTTATTTTAAAAACAAATTGCAATCAACCCAGGTGCAAGTCGAGCTTAATCAGCGTGTTAATGCAGCCCAATTAATTGCTGATGGTTTTGATGAGGTGATTTTGGCGACAGGTATTGTGCCCCGCGTACCGCAGATTCCAGGTATTGAGCATCCTAAGGTGCTGAGCTATTTAGATGCGATTTTAGGGCGTAAACCTGTCGGTAAAACCGTTGCTGTGATTGGTGCGGGCGGGATAGGTTTTGATGTCTCGGAGCTGTTAACCCATAGCGGCGGTCATAGCAGCTTAGATCGTGACGCTTTTTGGAAAGAGTGGGGTATTGATTTAGGTTTAAATGCACGCGGTGGTGTTGCTGGAATTGAGCCACAACCCGAAGCTGCTGCTCGACAGATTTATTTGCTGCAGCGTAAAAAAAGCAAAGTCGGTGCCGGGCTTGGCAAGACCACGGGCTGGATCCACCGTGCAAGCTTAAAAAGCAAAGATGTGCAGATGCTGGCCGCTGTTGAATATTTACGCATTGATGATGCTGGCTTGCATATTAGCGTGGCCGGTGGTGAGCCGCAGGTGTTAGCAGTGGATAGTATTGTGCTCTGTGCCGGACAAACGCCGCTACGTGAGTTGCAAGCTGAACTCGAGGCCGCCAACATCGCTGTGCACTTAGTCGGCGGGGCTGATGTTGCCGCGGAGTTGGATGCTAAACGTGCCATTGATCAAGGTTCGCGCGTGGCAGCTGAACTTTAAAGCTGGCTTGGACCTCGTTAAAACAGCGCAGCAGACAGATATCTGTTGCGCTGTTTGTGTTATTTAAGCACGTTGTTCAGCCTCTGCCGGGCAGTCGATGAGCCTGGTACTGGCTAAAAAACTCCCATAAAGCCTTAAACTGTGGGATGAATCGGGTAAACTCTTACTTTTGACAAAGAAGAACCGTTCTCGCTTGGGCGAAATTGTCTTCGCTGACCAAGCTAAGTGGCGTTGTTAGGGCGACTTTAGTTTGGTTGCTTGCCAGCAGTAGGAGAGCTTTATGCACAGTACGCAGCTGATTTATATTCTAGACCCCATGTGTTCTTGGTGTTGGGGCTTTAATCCAGTGCTGCAGCAGGTGCTCGAGCAGGCTCAGGCTGCTAAGGTGCCTGTCACTCTGCGTGTGGGTGGTTTGCGTACCGGTCAGCAAGCAGTGCTGGATGCGAGTAAGCGTCATTATATTCTGCAGCATTGGCGCACCGTCGCCGCAACAACGGGCCAACCTTTTAATTTTGATACAGCGTTGCCCAGTGGTTTTTTGTATGACACTGAGCCGGCCTGCCGAGCCCTAGTGGTTGCGCGCCAATTAGATCATCAGCGCTTGTTTGCTTTTCTTGAGCTCTTGCAGCAGTCTTTTTATCAAGCTGGACGCGATATCACCCAGCCTTATGTTTTGCGCGAACTGGCAGTTGCAGTGGGTTATGACAGCCAAGCGTTTTGTACACTCTTTGATGCGGCGCAAACCTGTGAGGATACTCAGGCAGAATTTGCTTGGGTGAGTCATCTGGCTGTGCGTGGCTTTCCTACGCTCTTAGCTCAACATCAGCAGCAGTACGCCTTGATCACCAATGGCTATCAGCCATATGCCGCGTTGCAGCCTCTTCTAGGTCGTTGGATATCCACTAATGCCACTATCTGATCACATTAACTGGGCGCAGATTCGGCGCTTAGCTGTACAGCATAAACGCAGTTTAATCTTGGCTCATGTTCTTGCCATACTGGCGACTTTATTGAGTGTGCCGATTCCTTTGTTATTACCGTTTTTAGTCGACGAAGTGCTGTTGGGACAAGCAGGTCCAGCCTTGGAGTTGATGAATCGTGTCTTGCCAAATGTATGGCAGCAAGCGATCGGCTATATTGGCTTTATGGTGATACTGACCTTTGTGCTGCGTTTGGGTTCGCTGCTGTTTAACGTGGCGCAAAGTAAAATGTTTACTCATCTCTCCAAAGACGTGGTCTATCAAATACGTAAGCGACTTTTGCTGCGACTCAAACGAATTTCGCTGAATGAGTATGAGAGCTTGGGTAGCGGTACCGTTGCTACGCATTTGGTCACAGATTTAGACACTTTAGATAAATTTATTGGCGATACTCTGAGCCGCTTTTTGGTGTCCTTGTTAACTCTGCTGGGCACAGCCTCAGTGCTGCTGTGGATGCACTGGCAGTTGGCGCTATTGATTTTGTTGCTCAATCCATTGGTGGTGTTTTTTACGATTAAGCTGGGCAAGCGCGTTAAGCATCTGAAAAAGCTGGAGAATGATAGCACTGCAGTTTTTACTCAAAGTCTGAATGAAACCATTGATGCGATTCAAGAGGTGCGCGCGGGTAATCATCAAGAGTTCTTTTTTCAGCGTTTATTGAACCGAGCGAAAGATGTGCGCGATCGAGCGATTAACTCGCAATGGAAAACCGATATTTCAGCGCGTGCCAGTGGCTTGCTCTTTCAGTATGGGATTGATGTTTTTCGTGCTGTGGCCATGCTCACAGTGTTGTTTTCTGATTTATCTATTGGACAAATGTTGGCGGTATTCAGTTATTTGTGGTTAATGATTGGACCTATTGAGCAGATGTTAAATATACAGTATGCATTTTATGCTGCTGATGGTGCTTTGGTGCGTATTAACCAATTGCTTGAGCGCCAAGATGAAGTAGATTATCCCGCCGGTAAGAATCCTTTCTTAGAACATAAAACAGTGCCCATTAGTGTGACTGATATTCAGTTTGCCTATGCTCAACAGCATATTTTACAAGGGCTGAGTTTTACTATCGCGGCAGGGGAGAAGGTCGCTATTGTGGGGGCGAGTGGCGGTGGTAAAAGTACTTTGGTGCAGCTGCTCTTGGGCTTATATAGCGCGCAGTCGGGCACGATTCGTTATGGTGATGCCAGCTTGCAAGAAACAGGCTTAGCCTGTGTGCGTGAGCATGTGGCTGTAGTGTTGCAAGCGCCGGCACTATTTAACGATAGTTTGCGTGCGAACTTGAGTATGGGGCGAGAGTACAGTGATGCGGCTTGCTGGCAGGCTCTGGAAGTCGCGCAATTGGCGCAAACAGTACGCGCCTTACCCAAAGGCCTGGATAGTATGGTGGGGCGAGCAGGGGTGCGCTTGTCCGGTGGGCAGCGTCAGCGTTTAGCGATTGCGCGTATGGTGTTGAGTAATCCTCGGGTGGTGATTTTAGACGAGGCCACTTCAGCCTTGGATAGTGCTACTGAGTTTGCAGTGCATCAAGCGCTTAACCGGTTTTTGGCTGGGCGCACCACATTAATTATTGCTCATCGTTTAAGTGCGGTGAAGCAAGCTGATCGTATTTTAGTGCTTGATGAGGGGCGTGTCGTGCAAAATGGTACCCACCAAGAGCTGATTGCGCAGCCAGGTTTATATGCGCAGCTCTACGGTTCCTTGCAGTGTTAGTGAGCATTAAATATTATTTATTAGTTCAGTCAATAAATGCGCTTGACACTGTGTCGTTAAAATCCTATTATACGCCCCGTCCACGAGATGGGGCTATAGCTCAGCTGGGAGAGCGCTTGCATGGCATGCAAGAGGTCGACGGTTCGATCCCGTCTAGCTCCACCACTTCTCAATTAAATGAAAAGTGGCATAACATGAATGTGTTATGTTTAAGAAGGTTTTGTCCCCTTCGTCTAGTGGCCTAGGACACCGCCCTTTCACGGCGGTAACAGGGGTTCGAGTCCCCTAGGGGACGCCATATTCTCAGAGCCTATGCTCTAATATGTAGCTTGTTTGGCGAATTAAATCGTTAAAGTAGAAGTTACATTGATGTGCAGTAACGGCGAAAATCGTTTAGCGCAACATAACACTGATAAGCATTATACAATGCTTATGTTCGAAGGTTTTGTCCCCTTCGTCTAGTGGCCTAGGACACCGCCCTTTCACGGCGGTAACAGGGGTTCGAGTCCCCTAGGGGACGCCATATTTAAGATTTAATCTTAAAACAAAAAAACCAGCCTAGTGCTGGTTTTTTTGTGTCTAGTATTTGAGTTCTTTGCGGTTAGCTTGGTGGTGGTTAAGTGCTCTTAAAAAAGAGCATCATCGCTGCGGCGCGCTTCGCGTTGTAACTGATAGACAAAGCGCTCTATCATGCGCTGGTCAGCACCAGTAAGTGCATGAAACTTAAAGCCGGCCAGTAGAGCATTGGAAGGCTCAGTAGTATGCAGGTGGCGCAGTTCGGCACTTAAGGTGACATTGCCAGCGGGTAAACTGATAGAAAAGGTTTCATAGAGTTGTCCAGGTTGCAGAGATTGGCAATGTGACTTGAGTTCAACCTTGCAGCCTGTGGCTGAGATATCTTGCAAGCGCCCGGCAATGGGGTGCTCAATTTTTTTGCTGTTAATTTGCACATCCAAAGATTGCTCGGGCAGCGTATCAGCACGAAAAGCGTTTCTGCGTTGGTGGTAGGTGACTTCCGTTGGCAGTGTCAGCCAATAGCAAGGCGAGCCGTCTAGGCTGTCAGCGAGTGCAGGCTGGTTGTGTGACCAAGTCATGCGCACGCCTTCGCGGTATGTGGTGATAGACAGTTCTGTACCGCCAAGCAAGTGGACTTGTCCGTTGTTCGGAATCAGCTCATCAAAAGCAATGCGGTTGTTGTCGCGATCGATGTCTACAATATAGCTTTGATAGATTTGCCCAGAATCTAAAAACCTCAACTCTAATGGAGCTCGTTTCAACATCAGTGCGCGCAAATGAGCGCAGATCTCGATAGGGGATCGAAGTGTTTGAGGTGGTAATGATAGACCGTCATCAGATAATAAGTCAGGCACTGGCAGCAGCTTCCTTTTAACCGTATTGAATGCGCAAATAATTGCAAAGTATAGCAGCAGTTATTGCGCTATAGTTTGATATCTTTAGTGTTTAAGCTTGGCTGAAAGGGCGCTGTTTATTGCTGTTTGAGGCGCTACCGGTCTTGTCGTAAAGCTTGGGTGCATCATTGCCGCGAATGATATTGAGCATGCTGCTGACACTGGTTTGATTGCTGCGAATTAAGCGACCGTTGCGTAAATTAGCGTCTTGGCACTGTTCCAGTAACTCGCTCAGTTGCGAGCTGCTGCTGAGTAACTCGGCGCCCAGATTGGAGGTTGCTGCAAGCTGTTGTAAGCCTTTAGAGTCTGCGCTGAAGTGACTTTGTAGCAGTAACTTGCTGCGCTCAGTGGCATGGCTCTCGAGCATACGTAGCAGAGGTTGCTTGTGGGTCAGCAGCTCTTGCAATTGTGTGAGTTCGCGGGCGCTTAAGGCGCTGAACTCTTGCTCGAGCACGGCAAGTAATTGCTGTGCTGTGTCGATGTCATTGAGGAAAAGTTCAAGTAGGCGCTGGTCAGACATAATCACTTTCATCTAAAGTTAAAGTCGTGGCTGAGCTTTAAAATTGTGCTTCTAAGCTCAGTATTTTGCTTGCCACACGCTCGTTATCAATTTGATAGCTGCCATCAGCAATAGCTTGTTTAAGCTGCGCAACTTTATCTGAGTTTACGCTGGGCATATCTGCAAGCCTTTGTGACACGCTTTGCAATTGGCGTGCATCTTTACTCAGTTGTACCGGCTCGCCAGCACTCGCTGATTTGGCTGTAGTGTCTGAGTTGTTTTTAATGGTGTTAGTTTGCGCTGAGTTGTGCGAGCTTGAAATGGTGGGCTTGCTCAACCTTGCAGTGTTATTTGGATTATTAAAGTCGATAGCCATATAGAAACCTCGAATACGATATTTTAACGCTTGCTAGGTAATCGACCTTGCTGCAGGAAACTTTAGCGCTATTTTGCATATAAAAAACGTGGCTAATAATGGGGGCATATTGAACCAGTACGGCGTAAATTCAACTGTCAATTTTAAGGTACAGAGCCTTACATTGCTACCTCGACCTGTCCAGGTGCGGTAACTCGAGCATGAATGACACGGTTAGAGCGGGTGTTGCGTACGCGAATCTGCTGACCAATAGCGCCTTCTTCTAATGCCGTACCGGGCATGCGCACAAACATCGAGGTACCACTGGCGCTAATCACTACTGCGTCGCCTTTATTGACCGCAGTGGCCGCTTTTAATGCGCTCACGGCAATAACCTGGTTGGGCTGCACTGGACGCGTGAGTTTTTGTCCGACAACATTTTCAAGATTGAGTATATAGCCTTGGCGTAGGCTGCTAACATCGCGCTCAGCAAGCTGTACGTCAGAGTGTTGAATAACGCTATTGCGCTGCATTGAGCGTACAGCCACTGCCACGTCTTGATAGAGATTGACGTGCCCAGGTACAAAAATAGTCCAAGGAGCGTTGCTGTCGCAGCGTACTCTTAGAGTGACACGACCAATAGGTTGCGCAGGGCTTTCTAAGCTGGCCTGTAAAGGCATAGAGCAAGAGGGTAAGCGCAGGCGTGGATCAAGTCGGCCTATTTTGACGCTATGACGCCCATTGATATTATTATCACTGAGGTGTTGTGCAGTGATTTCCTCAAGAAATGCTTGGCTGGTGCCGATAATCTGTTGCTGCAGGCTTTGTGCTTGAGCGTGGCCGGTTAAAGCAATTATAAAGCACGCAGAAACGGCCTGCTTAAAAATGCGGGTGAGTTGTCGCGAGTGCCAAGAAAACGTCATCAATAGTTTCATATCATTGTTTAAGCAGGAAATGTGCCGCATTGAGTGTGATTTGCGCCAGTGAGTGTTCAAAAGTAGGAGCTTGAGTATGGCCAGTGTATTGGATTCAGTAAACCAGCGAACGCAGTTGGTGGGTAAAAACCGTTTAGAGTTGTTGCTGTTTCGTTTAAATGGCAAACAACTCTACGGCATTAATGTATTTAAAGTGCGCGAAGTATTGCAGTGTCCAAAGCTGACCATCATGCCGCGCTCTGATCCTATTGTGCGCGGTGTTGCTAGTGTGCGAGGACGAACGATACCGGTGATGGATCTGGCTTTAGCCACCAGTCCTAAAGCCTTAGATAACCCTGAAAAAGGTTTTGTGATTATCACTGAGTACAATATGAAAGAGCAGGGCTTTTTAGTCAGTGCTGTTGATCGTATTGTGAACTTGAACTGGGAAGAAATTCATCCGCCACCACAGGGCGCTGGCCGTGATCACTATTTGACCGCGGTCACCCACTTAGATGATGAGTTGGTGGAAGTGATTGATGTTGAAAAAGTGCTGGCAGAGGTTTCACCTTCTTCGGAAGTGATATCGACTGACTCCTTAACTGAGCAAGTACGTATCAGTGCTCTGAGTAAGAAAATTTTGATTGTCGATGACTCCAGTGTTGCGCGTAAGCAGGTCTTGCGTTGTTTACAAGCGGTGGGTGTTGAGGTGATTGCTCTGAGTGATGGGCGTGCGGCCTATGAGTATTTGCATGAGATGCTGCAAGACGGTAAAAATCCAGCTGATGAGTTTCTGATGATGATTTCGGATATTGAGATGCCCGAAATGGATGGTTATACCTTAACTGCGCAAATACGCGACGAGCCGCGTTTAAGAGATCTACATATCTTATTGCACACCTCACTGTCAGGCGTTTTTAATAAGGCCATGGTGGAAAAAGTGGGTGCGGATGATTTTTTAGCAAAATTTCGCCCAGATGATCTAGTTGATCGTGTTGTTGAGCGTATACAGGCAGTTGATGGGGTATAATTAAGACGCATATAGAGTGCTATGTTGAGCACATTTTAAGAGCTATTTTAAAAGGCGGTCAATGTGTCGGTCTCACAATCAGAATTTAATGCGTTTAGAGAGTTTCTTGAAAAAAAATCAGGAATTGTCTTAGGGGATAATAAGCAGTATTTAGTGACCAGTCGCTTAAAAAAGCTACAGGAAGAGCATGGCATTAAATCATTGACTGAACTGATGACACGCATGCAAGCACAGCCGCGTGGCCTGCTGCAAGAGCAAGTTGTGGATGCCATGACCACTAATGAAACCTTATGGTTTCGTGATACCTTTCCATTTGAAATCATGAAAAATAAAGTGTTGCCCGAATTGCTGAAAAAACAGCCCGGTCAGCGCTTACGTGTTTGGTCAGCGGCGTGCTCTTCGGGTCAAGAACCCTATTCATTATCGATGATCGTAGATGAATATGATCGAGCTAACTTAGGTCAAGGTAAAGCGGCAGTACAGATAGTTGCAACCGATTTATCACCTTCAATGCTGCAAGCATGTAAAGAAGGTGAGTACGATAGTTTAGCCATTGCTCGTGGTTTATCACGTGAGCGTTTAGATACGTATTTTGATAAAACGCCAGCTAATACTTGGAAAGTTAAGCAGGCTATTAAAAATCGTATTGAGTTTCGCCTAGGAAACTTGCTCGATAGCTATGCAGGTTTAGGCAAGTTTGATGTGGTGTTTTGCCGAAATGTACTGATTTACTTCTCACCTGAAGCCAAGAAAGATATTTTAACGCGTATTCACGCCACGCTAAAGCCCGGTGGTTATTTGATTTTAGGTGCTTCAGAGGCACTTAATGGCTTACCTGAGTTGTACAGCATGGTGCAATGCAACCCAGGTATTATTTATCAGGCCAAGTAATTTGCCGAGTGCAGTGCAATAAAAACGGCCCCGAGAGGCCGTTTTTTTATGCTCAATTACTGAGTAAAAGCAAAGGTGTCGGGACGTGCGCCGGCCCAGAAGCGTTGGAACACAATATGCTCTGGTTGACGCTCAGGATTAAGCAAATCACCTGCTTTTAAGTAGGGATACAGGGTACCCAGAGAGTGGACTAGGGTTGGTGAAACTCGGCGAATAATATGCTCAGGGCCTAACTCGCTTGGGTGTTGTAAGCCGGCGGCTTCAACCAGCTCACCTAAAGTTGCGACTGTGCGGGCGTGGAAGTGTTGTACGCGTACCGCTTTATCCGGTACATCCAAACCTTTCCAGCGTTTTTCATCCTGAGTGGCAATACCTGTTGGGCAGCGGTCGGTGTGGCACGATTGCGATTGAATGCAACCTAGGGCAAACATAAAGCCTCGCGCTGAGTTACACCAATCCGCACCGAGAGCTAAGGTACGGGCGATATCAAAGGCCGTGATAATTTTACCGGCGGCACCAATCTTGATTTTGTCGCGTAAATTTAAGCCCACTAAGGTGTTGTGTACCAGCATCAAGCCTTCACGCATAGGCGTGCCAATATGATCAGCAAACTCCAGTGGTGCGGCACCGGTGCCACCTTCAGCGCCGTCCACCACGATAAAATCAGGGGTGATGCCAGTGCTGAGCATGGCTTTAGCAATGGCAAACCACTCCCACGGGTGACCAATGGCCAGTTTAAAGCCTGTGGGTTTACCGCCGGATAAATCACGCAATTGCGCAATAAACTGCAGTAATTCTTCAGGCGTGGAGAAGGCTGAGTGTGAGGCCGGTGAAATACAGTCTTGGCCTTCAGGAACACCGCGAGTGCTAGCGATTTCAGCATTGACTTTAGCACCAGGTAGCATGCCGCCATGACCGGGCTTGGCGCCTTGAGATAATTTCAGCTCAATCATTTTCACTTGCTCAAGCGTTGCGCGCTCGGCAAAGCGTTCGGGGCTGAAGGTGCCATCATCATTGCGTGCACCAAAATAGCCAGAGCCCAACTCCCAGACCATATCGCCACCTTGCTCACGGTGATAGCTGGAAATCGAGCCTTCACCCGTGTCGTGGTAGAACTGACCTAAACGCGCACCTTTATTCAGTGCACGAATGGCATTGGGCGACAGTGAGCCAAAGCTCATTGCGGAAATATTAAAGATGCTGGCGGAGTAGGGCTGTTTGCAATCTGGTCCGCCAATTTCAACGCGGAAGTTATTATCATGCAATTTGGTTGGGCTGATGGAGTGGTTAATCCACTCGTAACGGGTGTTGTAAACGTTTTTCTCGGTACCAAAGGCACGGGTTTCCAACTCGGACTTAGCGCGCTGGTAGACCAATGAGCGCTGGTCGTGAGAGAACGGAACCTCGTCATCATCCGCTTCAACGATGTACTGGCGCAACATCGGGCGCAGCTCTTCAAAAATAAAGCGGATGTGCGCAGCAATAGGGTAATTGCGTCGTAAAGTTGAATGGGTTTGGCGAATATCAATAATGCCAACGATAGTTAAAGCGATAAAAATAGAGCTTAACAACAACCACCAAGGGTTGTGCAAAGACATTTGTAAGGTGGCTAAACTACCGATAATAGCAACGGCAAATAAAGCATAACGTAAGAAAATCAGCATAAACTCTCCAAGGGTTTAAGTTGTGTATTGAGTCAGCACAGCAATGCCTAATTAAGGCAGATTAAAGTTGCTGTGCTGCAAAGGTATCGCATTGATTGACTGCGCCGGTGCGGTAACCGTGATTAAACCAACGCTCGCGTTGCGCCGATGTGCCGTGGGTAAAAGAATCCGGCACCACATGACCGCGCGCTTGCTGTTGCAAGCGGTCATCGCCAATCGCACGTGCAGCGTTGAGGGCATCTTTTAAATCGCCAGGCTCCAGCCAAGCATGACGTTGCTGGGCATGATGCGCCCAAACACCAGCAAAGCAGTCGGCTTGTAATTCTTGGCGTACCAATAAGCCGTTATCCCCCGTGACACGCTCGCCACGCTGACGGGCTGAATGAACACGGGCAGAAATACCCAGCAAGGTTTGTACGTGATGACCCACTTCATGGGCAATCACATAGGCTTGGGCAAATTCACCGGTGGCGGCAAAGCGCTGTTCCATTTCTTTAAAAAATGACAGGTCTAAATACACCTGTTGATCGCCGGGGCAGTAAAACGGACCCACAGCAGAGTCAGCAAAGCCGCAGGCTGAACGCACACTGCTATTAAATAAAACCAGGGTGGGGTCTTTATAGCGTTGACCCGCCTGCTGAAATAGTACGCGCCAGGTGTCTTCGGTATCACCCAAAATGGCGCGCACAAACTCAGTTTGCTCATCACTGCGCGGTGCGGCTTGTTGTGCGGTTGGTGCACCGGTATTGATGCCGCCTTGCTGTATGACTTGCGTGGCAACCTGACCGACAATGTGCATTGGATCTTGGCCGCTGATCAAACCCATCACGACGATCACTGCTACAGCGGAGAGGCTGATGCCTTTGCCGCCGATACCGCCACTTTTACCGCGTTGATCAACGACATTGTCACTACGGCGTCCTTTTTTCCAGCGCATAACATATCCTGTAGTAGCTTAAGAAGTATGCCAAACAATGCTTTCAACGCTGCCGTCGGCACTGGTACTAAGCCACTGATCAACATTGCTGTCACCGTCAGCT
>DATERP010000026.1:0-25856 GCA_035271385.1 Thiopseudomonas sp.
ACAAGGAAACGTAGGATTGGGTCAGTACGCAGCTTATGCCATGCGCCGGACAGCGTCATCATACCGTTGATCATACCACCCCATGATGGAGCCAATAAGATCAGCGACATAGCCATACCTAAAGACTGAGCCCAGTCTGGCAAAGCAGTGTAGTGCAAGTGGTGTGGGCCGGCCCAAATGTACAGAGAAATCAGTGCCCAGAAGTGCACGATTGATAAACGGTACGAGTAGATCGGACGCTCAGACTGCTTAGGTACGAAGTAGTACATCATGCCCAAGAAGCCAGTGGTCAAGAAGAAACCAACAGCGTTATGTCCATACCACCACTGAACCATGGCGTCTGTAGCACCTGAGTACAGCGAGTAGGACTTAAACCAAGTCACTGGAATCGACATGTGGTTAACGATGTGCAGCATCGCGGTTACGATGATAAATGCACCGTAGAACCAGTTACCCACATAGATATGTGATGTTTTACGCTTGGCGATAGTGCCAAAGAAAACAATCGCATAAACCACCCAAACAACACCCAGTAGAATAGCGATTGGCCACTCTAATTCTGCGTATTCTTTAGTTGTTGTATAGCCCAATGGAAGCGTAATCGCCGCCATAACAATCACGGCTTGCCAACCCCAAAAGGTAAACGCAGCAAGGGTGTCAGAAAACAAGCGAGTTTGCGACGTGCGCTGCACCACATAATAAGATGTGGCAAAGAGTGCACTACCACCAAACGCAAAAATCACTGCGTTAGTGTGCAAGGGACGTAACCGGCCGAAGCTGGTCCACGGAAGGTTAAAGTTCAGTTCTGGCCATACTAATTGCGCTGCAATTAATACGCCAATGCTCATACCTACAATACCCCAGACCACCGTCATAATGGCGAACTGGCGTACAACCTTGTAGTTATAAGCATTCTCTTGGATTGCTGTGCTCATGCTTAGACTTCCACGGGTAATGGATTTATTCGGAGTTAAATCACCAACAATTATGGGCAATGCATATTGCCATTGCAATCAGTACGTCTTCATCGCACCTGAGTAATCAACACAAAAGTGCTGCAGGTCATTTTTATTTTGCACAAATGGCAAAATAAAAACTATATAAGCATGCGTGTCGAGCGTAGCTAGCTGTCCGATACTGTCAGTGTAGCTGCTATCTTAGCCCAAATTCTTTGAAAAATAATACAAGCGGGCAGTAATAAGACTATATATGGATAGATTGTGTGGAATTTAAACTCTAAAGCATGGTCATGGTTATTTTTAGAGCGGTTATGTCGGTGTTTTACCAGTGCTTGGATTAGTGTTTGCGCTTAGGTAGAGTGGGTTTTTGAGCGGGTTGGCATTGTTATAATGTTGCGATTAGTTTGATGAGGATAATGTTAGGTGCGGGTGTAATAGGGTTGAGATGTTTTTTATATTATATTTAAATATTTTATTTTGTTTTTTTTGATAGGGCGGTCTCTGGTGTTATATGCAAAAGCGTCGCAATCTTTTTGTACTTTAATATGTGCGCATGGCGCCGGTGCATCTATGGATAGCGAGTTTATGGAGGCGATGACGCGGTATTTGTTGGCGCAAAATATCAGTATTGTGCGTTTTGAGTTTCCATATATGGCTCAGCGTCGACTTGATGCTGTGCGTCGACCGCCCAATAAGGCGCAAGTGTTGCTGGATACTTGGCGCAATGTATATCGGCAGGTGCGTGCGCAGACAGATGAGCCGATTGTATTGGCGGGTAAGTCTATGGGTGGGCGCATAGCCAGCATGTTGGCGGATGAATTGCAGGTGCCGGCGCTCGTGTGCTTGGGCTATCCTTTTTATCCGGCGCGCAAGCCCGATAAGTCGCGTATCGAGCACTTGCTAGCGTTGCAGACGCCAGCCTTAATAGTGCAGGGCGAGCGTGATGCTCTAGGGTCGCGTGAGGTTGTGCAGGCGTATCAATTATCGCCAGCCATTGTCTTTGAATGGATGGCGATGGCCGATCATGATTTAAAACCTTTAAAGCGCTCAGGTTTTACCCAAGAGGTATATTTACAGCAAGTAGCGGCTACTATTGCCGCTTTTATTAGGCGGCAGTTGTAGGTTGTGAGTTGCTGTTAACGGTATTGGCACAGGTAGGCAGTGTCAGTACTGACTTTAATTAAAAAGCTGCTGTGAGCCTCGACGGTAAACTGCGCGCCTGCAGCGATGTCTTGCCAGTGATCGTTCGGTTTGAGTTTGATTTGTGCGCTGCCACTGATGATGTGCATGATTTCTGTGCAGGATGTATTAAAAGTGTATTCGCCAGCTGACATGACGCCAACGCTGGCTGTGTTGGTCTGGTCGGTAAAGCCAATGGATTTAACCGCGCCTGCAAAATATTCGTTTACCTTTAGCATGAGTTTGACTCGTCATTTAAAAAGATCTGTAGCATAGCTCTGTGGCATGCTGGCGTCACGATTTAATCCTCGAGGTGTTGGCTCTGCATTCAGGTTAAGTCAGGCTCTAGCGCTAAGAATAATTTTAATTACAGTTGTGAGGTGAAGTATGGCTCGTGTTGCATTTATTGGTTTAGGGGCGATGGGATACCCGATGGCAGGCCATCTGGCTAATAAAGGCCATGACGTCACTGTATTTAATCGCACTCTGGCAACAGCGCAGCGTTGGGCGCAAGAGTATTCAGGTCGTGTTGCGCAAACGCCTGCGCAAGCGGCGCAAGATGCTGAGTTTGTGCTGTGTTGTGTGGGGAATGATGATGATTTGCGCGCCGTTACTGTGGGCGAGCAGGGGGCTTTTTCAACTATCGCCGCCGACAGTGTGTTTATTGATCACACTACTGCTTCTGCGCAGGTTGCGCGCGAGTTAGGTGCTGCAGCGCAGGAGCGTGGTTTTGCATTTTTAGATGCGCCTGTATCCGGTGGTCAATTGGGGGCGCAAAATGGTGTGCTGACTATTATGGTCGGCGGTGATGCAGGTGCGTATCAGCGTGCTGAGCCTATTTTAGAATGTTATGCGCGTATGCAGCGTTTAATGGGCGACGTTGGCAGTGGCCAATTAACTAAAATGGTTAATCAGATTTGCATTGGTGGCTTATTGCAGGGCTTATCTGAGGCGCTGCATTTTGCTCAGAGCGCTGGTTTGGATGCTGAGGCTGCGATGGAGGTCATCAGTAAAGGTGCGGCTCAATCTTGGCAGCTAGAGAATCGCTATAAAACTATGCTAGCAGATGAGTTTGATTTTGGTTTTGCGGTGCAGTGGATGCGTAAAGATTTCTCTATTGTCTTTGATGAGGCGCGTCGTAACGGCGCCAGGCTGCCTGTGACTGCTTTAGTTGATCAGTTTTATGCAGATGTTGAAGCCATGGGTGGTGCGCGCTGGGATACTTCAAGTTTGATTGCGCGACTGCAGAAAAAATAAGCAGAGATGGGGAGTGCTGGTATGAGTTTAGATCGAGTGTTGCGCTAGTGGAGTGCCGGATGGGCTGTGGTGCATGCTGTATTGCACCATCGATTCACACGCCAATGCCAAATATGCCGCACGGTAAAAAAGCGGGCGAGCGTTGTTTGAATTTAAGTGATGATAATTTGTGTCGCTTGTTTGGCTTGCCTGAGCGTCCTGATTTTTGCGGTGCGTTTCAGGCGGAAGAGAGTGTCTGTGGTAAAACACAAGTTGAAGCGATTCACTTGATTGGCTGGCTTGAGGGTGCGACTGCTTAAAGCAATTAAAAGTACTGAGTCGTATCAATAAAAAAGGCTGCTCATTGCTGGGCAGCCTTTTTTGTGTACCTCTAGAACAAATTAACGCTTGTCTAGTGGTGCGTAGTCGCGCTTTTCGTAGCCAGTGTAGAGCTGACGAGGGCGGCTGATTTTGTATGGGCTTGAGAGCATCTCAGTCCAGTGTGAAATCCAGCCTACAGTACGTGACATAGCAAAGATCACTGTGAACATACTGGTTGGAATGCCGATGGCTTTCAGGATGATGCCTGAGTAGAAGTCGACGTTCGGGTACAAGTTGCGCTCTTTGAAGTACGGATCATTCAATGCGTATTCTTCAAGTTTCATGGCTAGATCCAGCTTTGGATCCTTGACGCCAAGCTCAGCAAGTACTTCGTCACAGGTTTGCTTCATAACTTGTGCGCGTGGATCGAAGTTCTTGTAAACGCGGTGACCAAAGCCCATCAGTTTGAATGGGTCATTTTTGTCTTTTGCTTTAGCAATAAACTTCTCGATGTTCGATGCATCACCAATTTCATCCAGCATCGTGAGAACGGCTTCGTTAGCTCCGCCGTGCGCAGGGCCCCATAATGCAGCGATACCCGCAGCAATACATGCGAATGGGTTGGCGCCAGTAGAACCTGCTAAGCGTACAGTTGACGTTGAAGCGTTTTGCTCGTGGTCAGCGTGTAGGATAAAGATACGGTCCATAGCTTTAACAAGAGCAGGGCTGAAGCGCTTGATGCCTGCAGGCGTGTTAAACATCATGTGCAAGAAGTTCTCAGAGTAGCTGAGGTCGTTGCTTGGGTACATGATGGGCTGGCCGATTGAATACTTATATGCCATGGCCGCGATGGTTGGCATTTTAGCAATCAAGCGGTGTGCTGAGATTTCACGGTGCTTTGGATTGTTGTTGTCCAGAGAGTCGTGATAAAAAGCAGATAAAGCACCAACGATACCGCACATTATTGCCATGGGGTGAGCGTCGCGACGGAAACCATTTAAGAATGATTTCAGTTGCTCGTTAACCATGGTGTGTTTGTTAATGGTATCTACGAATTCTTTCTTCTGTGCAGCGTTTGGGAGTTCGCCGTGCAGTAACAAGTAGCAGGTCTCTAAATAGTCAGACTTTTCTGCTAGTTGCTCAATTGGGTAGCCGCGGTGTAATAAAATACCTTTATCGCCATCGATATAGGTGATTTTAGAATCACATGCTGCAGTCGACATAAAGCCTGGATCGTAAGTGAAATGATCGCTTGCAATAAGGTTGCGAACATCAATTACGTTTGGACCCAGTGTACCAGTCAGTATTGGCAGCTCTACGGGGGCTTTGCCCTCGATGATCAACTGCGCTTTTTTGTCAGCCATTGTGGCCTCCTAGTTATGCTTGGAATCATCACAGCCCCCCACGCAGGGCCCGCGATATAATAGTGAGATAACAGCTAATGTCAATTTGTACTGTAATGTTAACAGTGCAGTTGAACAAAGGGTGCAAAATCTCGGTCTAAAACTTCAACTACAGATATTTACGCTAATTGTCAAAGGTGAGCAATCCACATTTAGGCGAATGCTTTAGCGTTGTCATTGCATTGATTTTTGCACTATACTCGGTTGTTGACCGGCAGAGGCTTTTGCCAATATGCTGACGGTCGTCACTCCGATGGTGACGGGTACTTATTTTATAGGTGCCTTCCCGACAACTCGCCCTGCAGTTTAGGGCTCTCTAAGTGTGAATACGCCGTGAATAGCCAACGACCTGTAAACCTAGATCTTAGGACTATAAAACTCCCAATCACCGCAATCTCTTCCATTTTGCACAGAATTACAGGTGTTATCCTGTTTGTAGGTATTGCTGTGCTGCTATATGGACTCGACAAATCGCTTGCCTCAGAGCAAGGGTTTGCTGAAGTTAAAGAGTGCTTGACCAGCCCACTGGCCAAGTTTGTTGTGTGGGGTCTTCTCTCTGGACTGATGTACCACCTTACCGCTGGTATCCGCCATTTGATTATGGATTTGGGTATTGGTGAAACGCTGGAAGGCGGAAAATTAGGTGCTAAATTAGTTTTCATTATTTCAGCAGTACTAATCGTATTGATGGGAGTCTGGATATGGTAACCAACGTAACAAACTTCTCTCGGTCCGGCCTGTATGACTGGATGGCTCAGCGAGTCTCCGCTGTAGTACTGGCAGCTTATGCATTGTTTTTACTGGGTTATATTATTGCTAATCCAGGCATGGGCTACGCCGAATGGCAGGGACTGTTTGCAAATAGCTGGATGCGCATCTTTAGTATGATGAGCCTAGTTGCATTGAGCGCGCACGCGTGGATTGGACTCTGGGCTGTAACGACAGACTACCTAACGCCGATGACCCTGGGTAACTGGGCAACGGGTGTACGATTTTTAGTCCAAGCGCTATGCGGCATTATAATGTTTGTAATGTTCGTGTTTGGCGTACAAATTTTGTGGGGAATTTGATTCATGGCCAGTATTCGTACAATTTCTTATGATGCTATTATCATTGGTGGCGGCGGCGCAGGTATGCGTGCGTCACTCCAGTTAGCACAAGGTGGGCATAAAACAGCCGTAGTAACCAAAGTGTTCCCTACGCGCTCGCACACTGTATCTGCACAAGGTGGTATTACCTGTGCAATCGCATCAGATGATCCGAATGATGATTGGCGCTGGCACATGTACGATACCGTTAAGGGTTCCGACTATATCGGTGACCAAGACGCTATCGAATACATGTGTTCTGTAGGTCCTGAAGCTGTATATGAGCTTGAGCACATGGGTCTGCCGTTTTCGCGTACAGAAAAAGGTCGCATTTATCAGCGTCCGTTTGGTGGCCAGTCGAAAGACTTTGGTCGCGGCGGCCAAGCTGCGCGTACCTGTGCTGCAGCTGACCGTACGGGTCACGCGCTGTTGCACACTCTGTACCAAGCGAACCTAAAACACGGTACTGCCTTCTTAAACGAATGGTTTGCTGTTGATTTAGTTAAAAACGAAGACGGTGCAGTAGTGGGTATTATCGCTATTTGCATTGAAACGGGTGAAGTTGTTCACATCCGTGCTAAAGCTGTGGTATTGGCAACTGGTGGTGCAGGTCGTATTTATGCATCAACCACTAACGCAATGATCAACACCGGTGATGGTATTGGTATGGCATTGCGTGCTGGTGTGCCGGTACAAGATATGGAAATGTGGCAGTTCCACCCAACCGGTATTGCTGGTGCGGGTACCTTGGTAACTGAAGGTTGCCGTGGTGAAGGTGGTTACTTGATCAATAAGCACGGCGAGCGTTTCATGGAGCGTTATGCTCCGAACGCTAAAGACCTTGCTGGCCGTGACGTGGTTGCACGTTCTATGGTTAAAGAGATCTTAGCCGGTAACGGTTGTGGCCCTAACGGTGACCACGTACTGTTGAAGCTTGATCACCTTGGTGAAGAAGTGCTGCACAGCCGCTTGCCAGGTATTTGTGAGCTGTCTAAGACTTTTGCTCACGTTGACCCAGTTGTTGCGCCAATTCCTGTTGTACCAACCTGCCACTATATGATGGGTGGTATTGCCACTAACATTAATGGCCAGGCGATTGCACAAGACGCTGAAGGCAACGACCAAATTGTTGAAGGTTTGTTCGCTGTAGGTGAAGTGACTTCTGTATCTGTACACGGTGCCAACCGTCTTGGTGGTAACTCGCTACTCGACTTGGTTGTGTTTGGTCGTGCTGCTGGTCTTTACCTTGAGAAAAGCCTGCGTGACAGTGTTGAAGCAAAAGCTGCTAGCGAGAGCGATATTGAAAAGTCTCTGGCACGCTTGAATGCACTGAATGCGCGTACTGAAGGTGAAGAAGTTGCACCTTTACGTAAAGAGTTGCAAAACTGCATGCAGAACTACTTTGGTGTATTCCGTACTGGTGAATACATGCAGAAAGGTATTGCAGAGCTGAAAACTCTAGGTGAGCGCATCAAGAATGTAAAAATCACCGATAAAAGCAATGCATTTAACACTGCACGTATCGAAGCGCTTGAGTTACAAAACTTGTTTGAAGTGGCCGAAGCAACTGCAATCGCTGCAGAAGCTCGTACAGAGTCACGCGGCGCTCACGCTCGTGAAGACTATGAAAGTCGTGATGATGAAAACTGGCTTTGCCATAGCATGTACTTCCCAGCAACTAAAACAGTTGGTAAGCGTGCAGTGAACTTCTCGATTTCATCAGCAGTTGAAAAAGATGCTGAACACTTTAAACCCCAAGAACGTAAATATTAAGGGTTATCACGATGACGTTGCCTAAAATATTGAAAGTTAGCGTTTACCGCTATAACCCAGAGGTTAACTCTGCGCCTTTCATGCAAGACTTCGATGTGACCATCGATGGTCAAGATATGATGGTGTTGGATGTTCTTAATCTGATTAAAGAACAAGACCAGAGCTTTTCATACCGTCGCTCATGCCGTGAAGGCGTGTGCGGTTCAGATGGTATGAACATCGCGGGTAAAAACGGTTTAGCCTGTATCACGCCGTTATCATCAGTTGTTAAGGGTGGTAAATTAGTTGTGCGTCCATTACCTGGACTGCCAATTATTCGTGACTTGGCTGTTGATATGAGCATTTTCTACAAGCAGTACGAAAAAGTTCAGCCTTACTTGCAAAACGATACGCCAGCGCCAGGTATTGAGCGCTTGCAGTCGCCAGAAGACCGTGAAAAGCTGGATGGTTTGTATGAGTGCATCTTGTGCGCATGCTGCTCAACCGGTTGCCCTTCATTCTGGTGGAACCCAGATAAGTTCCTAGGCCCAGCAGCTTTGCTGCAAGCTTTCCGTTTCTTGTCTGATTCACGTGACACGCAAACTCAAGCGCGTTTATCGCGTCTTGATGACCCGTTCAGTGTGTTCCGTTGCCACAATATTATGAACTGCGTAAACGTGTGCCCGAAAGGCCTCAACCCAACTCGGGCGATTGGTCATATTCGTAGCATGTTGTTGCAAAGCGGTACCTGATTTACAATAGCGAATGTTGTAAACACTTTAGCCACACATATGAGTACTTCATATGTGTGGCTTTAAACGAAAAATAGCCCACAAAGCTATTTAAAACGCAATTGAAGACCAGCAGGGGCATCCGGGCTGGTGCCCGGACTATCTGCGTGAATCGTAGTGGCTTTATCCAAGTCGCTTTTCTGTGACTTAAAGCCATTAAGTTTCTATGCCGGTAGCGTCCCCCTTATCAAGGGTGACCTAGCATGCAAGAAAGCGTAATGCAGCGCATGTGGAGCAGCGCCCACCTTTCCGGTGGAAATGCTGCCTATGTGGAAGAGCTATATGAACTCTACCTGCACGATCCGAACTCTGTATCGGAAGAGTGGCGTACTTACTTTCAAAAAATGCCAACTGATGGCGGTGTAAGTACTGATGTATCGCACTCTACAGTTCGTGATCAATTTGTCTTATTGGCCAAAAACCAAAGACGAGCTCAGCCAGTTTCTGCTGGCAGCATCAGCACTGAGCATGAGAAAAAACAAATTGAGGTGCTCCGTTTAATCCAAGCCTACCGTATGCGTGGTCATCAGGCGTCTAAGCTTGATCCACTAGGTTTATGGGTGCGCCCAATGCAGGCTGATCTAACCGTGCATCATTATGGTTTGACCGATGCTGATCTTGATAGCGTATTTCGTACTGGCGATTTAAATATCGGCAAAGAAGAAGCGACGTTACGTGAGATTCAGCAAGCTCTGCAGGATACGTATTGCGGCACTATTGGTGCTGAATTTACGCATATTGTTGATTCAGAGCAGCGTCGCTGGTTCCAGCAGCGTCTGGAAAGTGTACGCAGCCGTCCAGGATTTTCTCCCGAAGTTCGTACGCATATTCTTGAGCGTTTAACGGCCGGTGAAGGTCTAGAAAAATATTTGGGTACTAAATACCCGGGTACTAAGCGCTTTGGTCTTGAAGGTGGTGAAAGTCTGATTCCGTTAATGGATGAGATTATTCAGCGCTCAGGCTCTTATGGTGCTAAAGAAATTGTTGTAGGTATGGCGCACCGCGGACGTCTTAACGTTCTGGTCAATACCTACGGTAAAAACCCACGTGATTTATTTGACGAGTTCGATGGTAAGCGCGTTGAAGGCCTCGCCTCAGGCGACGTTAAATATCACCAAGGTTTCTCATCTAACGTGATGACGCCAGGCGGCGAAGTGCATTTGGCGCTCAGCTTTAACCCATCGCACCTTGAGATCGTATCTCCAGTGGTTGAGGGTTCTGTACGCGCGCGTCAAGACCGTCGTAATGATTCAAATGGCGATAAAGTTGTTCCAGTCACCATTCACGGTGACTCTGCGTTTGCCGGTCAGGGTGTGGTGCTGGAAACCTTCCAAATGTCACAAACACGTGGCTTTAAAACAGGCGGTACAATTCGTATTGTGATCAACAACCAAGTTGGTTTCACCACGAGTAAGCCTGAAGATACGCGTTCAACTGAATACGCAACAGACGTTGCGAAAATGATTGAAGCGCCTATTTTGCACGTGAATGGCGATGATCCAGAAGCTGTGTTGTTTGTCACTCAGTTGGCGATTGACTACCGCATGCAGTTCAAGCGTGATGTCGTTATTGACCTCGTTTGCTACCGTCGTCGTGGTCACAACGAAGCGGATGAGCCAAGCGGTACTCAGCCTTTGATGTACCAAATTATCAGCAAACAGCGCACTACACGTGAACTGTATGCCGACTCATTGGTTAAAGATGGCGTGCAGACTGCTGAACAAGTTCAAGCCTTAAGTGATGAATACCGTACTGCGCTTGATAATGGTTTGCACGTTGTGCAAAGCTTGGTGAAAGAGCCGAACAAAGAGCTGTTTGTTGATTGGCGTCCATACCTAGGTCATAAGTGGACTCCACAGTATGACACGCGCTTTGATTTGAAGACTTTGCAAGAACTTGCACTGAAGTTACAAGAAACGCCAGATGGCTTTGTTGTGCAGCGTCAAGTGTCCAAGATTCTTGAAGATCGTCAGAAAATGGCTGCCGGTGGCTTACCACTCAACTGGGGCTTTGCAGAAACTGCTGCGTATGCCAGCCTGTTGTTTGAAGGTTATCCAATCCGTATTACCGGCCAAGACGTCGGTCGCGGTACCTTCTCGCACCGTCACGCGGTATTGCACAATCAGAAAAATGGCGAGACCTATATAGGTCTGCAAAATCTGTACAAAGATCAGCCACGTTTTGATATGTACGACTCCTTCTTGTCTGAAGAAGCAGTATTAGCATTCGAATACGGTTATGCCAGCACTATGCCTAACGCATTAGTGATCTGGGAAGCCCAGTTTGGTGACTTTGCTAACGGTGCGCAGGTTGTTATTGATCAGTTTATTACCAGCGGTGAAACCAAGTGGGGCCGTTTATCAGGTCTGACGATGTTGTTGCCGCACGGTTATGAAGGTCAAGGTCCGGAGCACTCGTCTGCTCGTTTAGAGCGTTACTTGCAGTTGTGTGCTGAGCACAATATTCAGGTGTGTGTGCCAACGACGCCAGCACAGGTTTACCATATGCTGCGTCGCCAAGCGATTCGTCCGTTGCGCAAACCACTGATTGCTTTAACGCCAAAATCGTTACTGCGTCATAAGTTAGCGACTTCTACATTAGAAGACTTGTCAGCAGGTACTTTCCATAACGTGATCGGTGAAATTGATACGTTGGATGCTGATAAAGTTGATCGTTTGATCATGTGTAGCGGTAAGGTTTACTACGATTTGCTAGAAAAGCGTCGTGACGAAGGCTTAGATAACATTGCCATCGTACGTATTGAGCAACTCTATCCGTTCCCTGAAGATGATTTAGGTGCTGAGTTTGCGAAGTATAAAAACCTCAAGCACATCATCTGGTGTCAAGAAGAGCCGATGAACCAAGGTGCTTGGTATTGCAGTCAGCACCATATGCGTCGTGTGGCTCAGGCTCATCAACCGAGTGTTGAGTTGCAGTACGCCGGTCGTATTGCTTCTGCATCACCGGCTTGTGGTTATGCATCGATGCATGCTGAGCAGCAAGAGCAATTGCTGCAAGAAGCCTTTACCGTTTAAATCAGCGATAAAACCGCACTGATCAAATCAGTGCGGTTTTTTACGTAACAACCGAATTTATAGGAACACATTATTATGGCTATCGAAATTAAAGCCCCAGCATTCCCCGAGTCGGTCGCTGATGGCACCGTTGCAACATGGCACAAAAAAGTAGGCGACGCTGTTAAGCGTGATGAGCTGATTGTTGATATCGAAACTGACAAAGTTGTGATGGAAGTTTTGGCTGAAGCTGATGGCGTGATCATTGAAATTGTTGCTGATGAAGATGCGACAGTTTTAAGCGGTGAGTTGTTAGGTCGTTTGGACACTGAAGCTGTAGCAGCTCCAACTGCTGCGCCAGCACCTGCAGCGAGCGAAGCCGCTCCAGCCGCAGCGAGCGAAGATGCTATCTTGTCTCCAGCTGCACGTAAAATTGCTGCAGAAAACGCACTGAACCCAGCAGATATCGCTGGTACAGGCAAAGACGGTCGTGTGACTAAAGAAGATGCTGTTGCTGCAGTGGCTAATAAGCCAGCAGCTGCCGCTAAGGCCGCGGCTCCTGCTGCAGAAGCGCCGCTGTTCGCAGCTGGTGATCGCGTAGAAAAGCGTGTACCAATGACACGTCTGCGTAAGAAAGTTGCTGAACGTTTAGTTGAAGCGCAATCTTCAATGGCAATGTTAACGACCTTTAACGAAGTTAATATGAAGCCAATTATGGAGTTGCGCAGCAAGTATAAAGACTTGTTTGAAAAGACCCATAATGGTGTACGTTTAGGCTTTATGTCATTCTTTGTTAAAGCAGCAGTTGAAGCGCTAAAACGTCAGCCAGGTGTTAACGCTTCGATTGATGGTGACGATATCGTTTACCACGGCTACCAAGATATCGGTGTTGCTGTATCGAGCGACCGCGGTCTGGTTGTACCTGTGTTGCGTAACGCTGAGTTTATGAGTCTTGCAGAGATCGAAGGTGGTATTAATGCATACGGCCGTAAAGCTAAAGAAGGCAAGCTGACCATTGAAGAAATGACTGGCGGTACTTTCACTATCTCTAACGGTGGTGTATTCGGTTCTTTACTGTCAACGCCTATCGTTAACCCGCCACAAACAGCAATCTTGGGCATGCATAAAATCCAAGAGCGTCCAATGGCTGTCGACGGTGAAGTGGTTATTTTACCGATGATGTACTTAGCATTGTCCTATGACCACCGTTTAATTGATGGCAAAGAAGCAGTGACTTTCCTTGTCACCATGAAAAACTTGTTAGAAGACCCAGCACGTCTGTTGTTGGATATCTGATAATTCTGCAGCCGCTTAAAAACTAAGCGGCTGCAGTACGTGGTTTATACCACTTAACGAGGAAAACTCATGAGTCAGAAATTTGATGTAATTGTCATTGGTGCCGGCCCTGGTGGCTATGTTGCCGCGATTAAAGCAGCACAATTAGGTATGAAAACTGCCTGTATTGAAAAGTACCAAGATAAAGACGGCAAAATGGCTTTAGGTGGCACCTGCTTGAACGTAGGCTGTATCCCATCTAAAGCCTTGTTGGACAGTGCATGGAAATACCACGAAGCTAAAGAAGGCTTTGCAGTACACGGTATTGGCGTTAAAGACGTCACCATGGACGTTCCAGCAATGATTGCCCGTAAAGGTACTATTGTTAAAAACCTTACGGCAGGTATCGCTGGCTTGTTTAAAGCCAACGGTGTGATCAGCATTGAAGGTCACGGTAAGTTGCTGGCAAACAAGCAAGTTGAAGTGACTGCAGCTGACGGTACTGTACAAGTATACGAAGCTGAAAACGTGATTATCGCAGCCGGTTCACAGCCGATTGATATTCCACCAGCACCAGTTGATCAAGATGTGATCGTTGATTCAACAGGCGCATTGGAATTCCAAGCGGTACCAAAGCGTCTTGGCGTGATTGGTGCGGGTGTGATTGGCCTGGAGTTGGGTTCTGTTTGGGGCCGTTTAGGCGCTGAAGTAACTATCATTGAAGCTCAGGATAAGTTCCTGCCAGCGATGGATGAGCAAGTTGCTAAAGAAGCCATGAAGATTTTCACCAAGCAAGGTTTAGATATCCGTTTAGGCGCACGCTTAACCGGTTCTGAAGTGAAGAATGGTGAAGTCACCGTGCATTTCACCGACGCTAAAGGCGAGCAGCAAATGACTTTTGATAAGTTAATTGTGTCTGTTGGCCGTCGCCCAGTGACCACTAACGTATTAGCAGTTGACAGTGGTGTAACACTGGATGAGCGTGGCTTTATTTACGTTGATGACACCTGCGCAACCAGCGTACCGGGCGTTTATGCCATTGGTGACGTGGTTCGTGGCCCTATGCTGGCGCACAAAGCATCAGAAGAAGGCATCATGGTGGTTGAGCGTATTGCTGGTAAGAAAAACCAGGTTAACTACGATCTAATCCCAGGTGTTATCTACACTCATCCTGAAATTGCTAGCGTTGGTAAAACCGAGCAGCAGTTGAAAGGTGATGGTATCGCTGTGAACGTCGGTGTGTTTCCATTCGCCGCGAGTGGTCGTGCGATGGCTGCCAATGATACCGCTGGTTTTGTGAAAGTGATTGCTGACGCAACCACTGATCGCGTACTCGGTGTACACGTGATTGGCCCAAGCGCTGCAGAATTAGTGCAGCAGGGTGCCATTGCGATGGAGTTTGGCTCCAGTGCTGAAGATTTAGCGTTGATGGTGTTCTCACACCCAACCTTATCTGAAGCACTTCACGAAGCGGCGCTCGCCGTCAGTGGACAAGCGATTCATATCGCGAACCGCAAAAAGCGTTAATCAATAAACCGCCCCTGAATAGGGGCGGTTTTGATTGTGCCTTCTAAAAGTTAATTCTGACTTATTACAGTTTGCGAGCTGATTTAATAGAGCAATAGCCGCTACACTCGGTACTAGGTAGATCTCACATTATCTAACACTTACCGGGTAGGGCTTTATGAATTTGCACGAATATCAAGCGAAGCAATTATTTTCTGAATATGGATTACCTGTATCCGCTGCCTTTGTTGCTGAGACACCTCAAGCAGCAGAGCAAGCCTGTCATAGCATTGGTGGTGAGCGTTGGGTCGTTAAAGCCCAAGTGCATGCTGGTGGTCGCGGTAAAGCCGGCGGAGTTAAACTAGTTACCACTCCTGAAGACGCTAAAGACTTTGCCGCGCAGTGGCTGGGTAAGCGTTTAGTCACCTATCAAACTGATGCAGATGGTCAGCCGGTGAATCAGATACTGGTTGAAGCATGCACTGATTTTACTCAAGAATTATATCTAGGTGCCGTAGTGGACCGCGCTTCACGCCGTGTCGTGTTTATGGCGTCCACTGAAGGCGGTGTCGATATTGAAAAAGTAGCGCACGCCACGCCAGAAAAAATATTACGTGTCATGATCGATCCAAGCATTGGCGCGCAGCCTTTTCAAGGCCGATATTTAGCCTACCAATTAGGGATGCAAGGCGATCAGGTACAGCAGTTTGTTAAAATATTTTTAAGTTTAGCCAAGCTGTTTGTTGAGCGCGATGTGGCCTTGCTCGAAGTCAACCCCTTGGTGATTACCAAAGAGGGCTATCTGCATTGTTTAGATGCCAAAGTGACCATTGATAGTAATGCTCTCTATCGCCAGCCTAAGTTACGTAGCATGCAAGATTTTGCACAAGAAGATCCACGTGAAGCGCATGCGGCACAATTTGAACTCAACTATGTAGCCCTCGATGGTGATATTGGTTGCATGGTCAATGGTGCTGGTTTGGCCATGGGGACTATGGATATTGTGAATCACCACGGTGGTAAGCCCGCCAACTTTTTAGATGTCGGTGGCGGTGCAACCAAAGAGCGCGTTTCTGAAGCCTTTAAAATTATTCTTTCTGATACCCATGTTAAAGCAGTTTTAATTAATATTTTTGGCGGTATTGTACGCTGCGATATGATCGCCGAAGGCGTGATTGGTGCGGTCAAAGAAGTGGGGGTTAAGGTGCCGGTGGTGGTGCGTTTAGAAGGTAATAATGCTGCCTTAGGTCGTCAGGTATTAGCTGAGAGTGGTTTGAATATTATTGCTGCCAGCAGTCTCAGTGATGCAGCAATACAAGTGGTTGCTGCAGCGCAAGGGGAGCAGGTATGAGTATTTTAATTAACAAAGACACTAAAGTGATTTGCCAAGGCTTTACGGGCGCACAAGGGACTTTCCACTCTGAGCAAGCGATTGCTTATGGCACAAAAATGGTGGGTGGTGTCACCCCAGGTAAAGGTGGTACGACGCACTTAGGCTTGCCGGTATTTAATACTGTGTTGGAAGCTGTACAAGCCACAGGGGCTGATGCATCAGTGATTTATGTGCCAGCAGCTTTTTGCAAGGATTCTATTTTAGAAGCTGCATTTGCCGGTATTAAACTGATTGTTTGCATCACTGAAGGCATACCAACTTTGGATATGTTGACTGTCAAAGTGAAGTGCGATGAGTTGGGGGTACGTTTAATTGGGCCTAACTGCCCAGGCGTTATTACTCCCGGTGAATGCAAAATTGGTATTCAGCCAGGCTTTATTCATATGCCTGGCAAAGTGGGAATTGTCTCGCGTTCGGGTACTTTGACTTATGAAGCAGTCAAGCAAACCACAGATGCAGGTTTTGGGCAGTCGACCTGTGTAGGAATTGGTGGCGACCCGATTCCGGGATCCAGTTTTATTGATATTTTAAAAATGTTTCAAGCCGATTCACAAACCGAAGCCATTGTGCTGATTGGCGAGATAGGTGGTAGCGCTGAAGAAGAGGCCGCTTCTTATATTAAAGCCCATGTGACTAAACCTGTGGTGTCTTATATTGCCGGTGTAACAGCGCCTGAGGGCAAACGTATGGGGCATGCCGGAGCTATTATTTCTGGTGGTAAAGGCACTGCCGATGAGAAATTTGCTGCGTTACAAGATGCGGGCGTGAAAACAGTACGCTCTCTGGCTGATATTGGTACAGCCTTAGCCGAGATTACAGGGTGGCAGCATAAGTAAAAAGTGTCTTAAAGCCATCCTTGTGATGGCTTTTTTTATTAGGGAACAAGGTTGATAGCAGCACAAGCTAATTGCGGTTATCTTGCAAGATCTATTTGGCAATACGTCGGTGAATCGCTGGGTCGACGGGTTTGTGATTGCTTAGCGTTAAGCGAGGTGCTGTGGTTTGGCGTACACTAAGTTCAAGCTTAAAGCACAGCAGTTGATTGGGATTTTGCTGTGTAAATAGCGGTGGAGTCTCTGGCTAATGTTTTACGTTTACAATATTGGGGTAGCGGTTTTGAGTGATTTCAACAACGAGCATCAACGCGGAGTGTTATGCCGAGTATAAATACGATTGCTAGCAAAATTGATCCCAGTATCATTGCTTTTGCCCTTGACCAGTCATATAGCGCTGTCTTGATAACAGATGCCTATGCGGGGGAGGGTGGGCATCGTATTGTTTTTGTCAATCAAGCTTTTTTGCAGATGAGCGGTTATAGCGAAGAAGAATTGTTGGGGGAAAATCCACGTATTATGCAGGGGCCAGCAACCAATCCAGAGGTGATTGAGCGTTTGCGTCAATGTGTACGTGATGGTGCTTTTTTTCAAGGTTCAACGGTTAATTACCGCAAAGATGGACGTCCTTATACCGTTGAGTGGAGCATCTCAGCAGTACGCAATCCTGCTGGCGAGGTCACGCATTTCGTTTCTTTACAACAAGATATCAGCAGCTTAGTCGCCGCACAAAAGAGTAACAAACTTTTTGCCCAGGTCCTCAACGCCACTGATGATGGTGTGTTGATTACCGATAGCGCGGGCACTATAGAATTTGCCAACAAAGCTTTTGAAAATATCAGCGGTTACGCACTGGCAGATGTTCTTGGGCGTAATCCGCGAATTCTCAAGTCCGGTGAGCAGAATGAGAATTTTTACCGTGATATGTGGAGCACGCTGCACAAAGGTGAATCTTTCAAGGGTACCTTTGTCAACCGCAGTAAGAGTCATGAGTTGATCTACTGTGATGAAACTATTACGCCATTGATGGATGAGCACAACACTATTACCCATTACGTGAGTATATTTCGTGATGAAACTACTCGCGTTCTTGAAGAGCAAAAATTTCGTGAAATGGTGCGCTTTGATGCGCTGACAGGTGTGTTAACTCGGGCGGCAGGAGAACAGGCACTGGAAAAAGCCTATATGCACTACCGCAGTTGTGATTTACCATTGTCGATTGCCATGGTGGATGCTGATCACTTTAAACAGGTCAACGATACATGGGGCCATAACGCTGGTGATGCAGTACTCAAGACGATTGCCAGCGCGATAGTAGCAACACTGCGAGCCAATGATACGGTCATTCGTTGGGGGGGGGAGGAATTCTTATTGGTGTTTGCCGGTTGCAGTTTAGATCAAGGACTGCGTTTGGCTGAACGTTGCCGACATGCAGTGCAAAGTAAAACTCATAACAATGTTGGAGTGACCACAGTGTCGATTGGCGTAGGCGAGTTGCAGAACAACGAAGCACAGGCCAGCTTGATAGAGCGCGTGGATCAGGCGCTCTATCGTGCTAAAAACTTAGGCCGCAATCGAACAGAAATATCAGTTAACCAGAGCTAAGCTTAATACAGATAGGCTGACCTCATTATTTCAAGTTGTTCACCCGTTGTGATTTTGACTCAAAACCAAAGGAATATACGTTTTATGAATAGTATTGAAACTCGCTTAGCCAGCATTCTTTCTTTAACTTGGTGGGTGCTGATGTTGCGTGGTGTGTTGGCCATTGTATTTGGCGTATTAACCTGGCGCCAACCGGAGATTTCAGTGACTTTACTGATCTTGTTTTTTGGGGCTTATATTTTAGCTGATGGTGTCCTTGGCGTGTATTCATCCGTAGCAGGACGTAAAGACCATGATGATTGGTGGGTGTTACTGATTTGGGCTTTGATTAGTGTCGGTGTAGGTCTACTGACGTTCTTAGCGCCAGGTATCACTGCGTTAGCGCTATTGTTTTATATCGCCATTTGGGCGATTGCTACGGGTGTCTTGCAAATTTTGGCGGGTATCCGTCTGCGTAAGCAAATTCAAGGTGAATGGTTGCTGATTTTAGGTGGCCTAGCTTCTGTAATTTTTGGTGTGTTTATGATGGCACAGCCTGTAGTGGGTGCTTTAGCTATGGCGTGGTTGATTGCTTTATACGCGGTGTTATTTGGTGTGCTGTTGGTATTGCTTGCATTGCGTGTCCGCGCCTTCGGTCAGCAGTTTAAGCAAGCCTAATAAAGATGCACTAATCAACAGTGCAGTGACAACGCTCGAGGATGCCTGTGCTTGCACTGTTGAAATTAAATAGGGGTCGACACACCTGGTACGCAATAAACAATGAATATTGATCTAGTAAACATACCGAGTGCTGTGGTCACTTGCGCAGCGTGCAAAGCAAACTGTTGTCGTTTAGAGGTGATGCTGATCAGTGATACCGGTGTCCCCGAGCGCTATATTGAGTTTGATGACTGGGGTGGCATGAGCATGGCGCGTTTAGAGGATGGTTGGTGTGCTGCTTTGGATCGAGACACTATGCTGTGCAGTATTTATGAGCAGCGCCCGTGGATTTGTCGTGAGTTTGAAATGGGCGGCTATGAATGCCTTGAGGAGCGATCTTAGATGGCGCATCAAACGAATCATGCTTTAACGGTTAGAGTGTGTTCAGCCAAACCAAACGCAGCGCATATTGCAATTTGGATCAATAAGCAAAGCAATCACATGATGAATACAATAAAAACTTTTGCGCTCGCCTTGATTGTCTCTGCTGTTGGCACTTACGCGCAGTGACTTTAATACGCAGGGCAGGGTTTTAGAGCTTTATGGATTTATTGAGCGATGTGCAACAGCTGCAGTTACCATTTGCCTTGCCTGTTGGCGCTGGATATTCTTGGTGCTGGAATCAGTCAATGCAAGCCTTTGTGATTCAAGTACCTGATGGTGAGTTGATTTTTGCAGAGCGCTTTTTTAATACTAAGATCAGTGATCGCAGTGTTGAGTATTTTCAAGAAAACGACACCTATGACTGGCAGCACACTGATTGGCAGCAGTTAGGCGCAGAGGACTTGGCGCAGGTCACTTTTACTTATATCAACTGGCAGCGCGATGATATAAAGATGTACGGCAAGACGATTACATTACCGCGGCTGACGGCATGGTATGGCGATGCGGGTAAGTCTTATACTTATTCAGGTATCACTTCGCAACCGCAGGCATGGAACGCAGGGCTATTATATATCAAAAAACAGATCGAGCAGGTGACAGGTTACGCCTTTAATAGTGTGTTGCTCAATTGGTACCGCAATGGCGAGGATCATATGGGTTGGCATGCGGACGATGAGCCAGAGTTGGGGTTGAATCCGCTGATTGCTTCGGTCAATTTCGGGGAGACGCGAGACTTTGTTTTGCGTCGTATCGATAATCCGCGTCAGAAGATAATCATACCCCTACAGCACGGTACTTTGTTGGTGATGGGCGGTGCTTTGCAGCATTATTGGCAGCATAGTGTGCCCAAAAGAAAGCGAGTTAAAGGCTCACGCTTTAACTTGACCTTTAGGACTATTATCCAGTGAAGGCAGTGAGGTGTGGTGCTCGTGCTAGACAGCTATCCATGCCTGCTTTTCAGCTTCACCGTGATTAAAGCTCCAGCATGATTTATTTCCAAACGGTGCTGGCGCCCAGCCAATAGAGCCATGACGGCAGCAAAAGCCAATACCGTTAGCAGTACCCAAGTAATAGCTTGGATGCCAAACTCAGCATCAATCATCAGGCCTACCGCTAAAGGTCCCAAGGCTGCTAGTGTGTAACCACCGCCTTGAACCAAGGCTGAGAGCTCACCAGCAATACTGGCATTAGCACTGCGCAACACTATCAGTGTCAGTGCCAAACTAAATGATCCGCCTTGACCTAAGCCGAGTAAAATTGCGCCCGGCCAGCGCATGGATGTTGGACCTAGCAGCAAGAGCAACAAGCCTGCAGCCACCAGAGCAAGCACTAACATAATAGCTGGGCGCTGATCTTTGCTCAGACGTGCTAACCAAGGAGCACCAATGGCAGAGATCAGTTGGGTCATAATAGATGCGCCCATCAGCCAACCAGCTTCATTTTCATTGTAGCCTTGTCGCACCAATAGCGTGGGTAGCCAGCCAAAGACGATATAAGCTAATGAAGATTGACTGCCCATAAATAGCATTACCTGCCAGGCCAGCGGGTTGCGCAGTAAGGCACGGGCATGGCCAGGTGATGCTTTGAACTCAGGGTTTGCTGCAGGTTGCGGCATAATCCACCACCAAGCCAGCAGTACACTTAGAGCTAAACCTGCCCAAGACATTAAGCTCAGTGACCAACCGCCCAATAAATTAGCCAAGGGAATACTCAGTCCAGCACCTAAAGCACCACCTAAACACAGCGCCATGGTGTACACACCGGTCATTAAGTCAGCGCTGTCAGTCAGTTCACGTTTCACTAGTGCCGGTAATAATGTACCTAAGACACCAATGGCAGCACCCACGAGTAAGGTGCCGCTAAATAATGCGGGAGCATGGCCTAAGCCACGTAGAGCCAAACCAAAGCTTAAAATAATCAGCGCCAGTGCCAAGCTGCGCTCCAGCCCTAAGCGTCTGGCCAGCCAAGGTGAAAAGGGTGCAAAAAGCCCAAGGCACAGTACGGGCAAAGTGGTCAGTAAGGATAAAACCAGCACTGAAAGCTGGCCTTCACTTGCAATGCGCGGCAACAAGGGCGCCAAGGATGATAATGCTGGGCGCAGGTTAAGACCGACCACAACCATCAATACAATAAAAGTAATGCGGCTGGGTTGGCGACGATTCTGGGTGATAGGCAGCATATGCATGAGCGGTTCCTGAGCTGTTGCACGGCGTTAGTAGTCGACCTTACCACGTAAAGATTTGGTCACACCGCGTTGGGTTTTTTGATCGGTGCGTTTGCGTTTGGCATTTTTACTGGGTTTGGTGGGTCTGCGCGTTTTACTGATGTAGGTGGCAGCTAGGATAAATTGTTGTAAGCGTTCAAAAGCATCAGTTTTATTTTTTTCTTGAGTGCGAAATTGTTGCGCTTTAATAATCAGCACGCCTTCTTTGCTGATGCGACTGTCTTTGCTTTCGAGCAATTGCTGTTTTTGAAATTCCAGTAGACTGGAGGCGTGAATATCAAAGCGCAAGTGAATCGCTGATGAAACTTTATTGACGTTTTGTCCGCCGGCCCCTTGAGAGCGTATTGCGCTGATCTCAACTTCATGGTCTTCGAGGCGGATATGATTGCTGATAAAAATCATGATCAGAGTATGTATTTAAGAATATAAAGGTGTTGGCTATCATAAACCATTATCGAAACGGCTGCGTTGTACTGATATATGGGCCAACAGTTCATTGAGCTTGGCACAGGCATCCTGGCTTGCCGACTCGTTTGCTACTCTGCGTGGTAATGCATCGGGTTTAGACTCTAAATAAGCTGCCCAACTTCAATCATTTAAAGAGTATTTAAATACCTGCACTAAACGCTATTTGTTGAGCGTTAGGCCTATTTTGACTACAATAGTGCACTTTTATTTATGCTGGATCCAATATGAACGACACAACATCACGACCTGCTTTACCTGATCGCCTTTCGGGTCATCCTAATAGCCCACACCATATTGCAGAAATTTTTGATCACAGTATTGGTATTCGTCTCAATGGCAAAGAACGTTTTGATATTGAAGAGTATTGCATCAGTGAAGGTTGGGTTAAATTCCCATCACCTAAAGCAAAAGACCGTCGTGGTCAGCCGCTGTTGATCACTTTGAAAGGTACTGTTGAAGCCTTTTATAAGTAAGTCATCAAGCCACACTAGGTCGTTTGATTGAACGGGTCTAAAGCCTTTTAGACCCGCCGTGTTTTCTTATTGCCACCTCTGTAGCATGCTGCTGTGCTGAGTACGGGGTGTGTCTTGATCCTCTGTTACCGCCCACTCCCTTAGCGTTCTCTCTTGATGTGTGACGCATGAAAAAATTACTTTTTTGGTTGTTGATCATCACTGCAGGCTGGACCTTGTATCAGCGTACAGGCCAGGTGCAGCTGGGTCCTGGTGTTATGGCGCCAGCAGAGCCGCAACAGCAGATGCTGCAGACGCCTATCACTCAGCAGGTTGATGCTTACCAGTTGACTGGCTTGTCTTCATTGACGCGAGAAGATACCGGTGGCGGTGCCTGTGAGTTGATCTGGGTGAAGAATCTGCGCATAGTGACACCCAAGACCTAATGTGTGTAGAGGTGTATATGCTAGAAAAATACAGTCAAAGCCAAATTGAAACAGCGCTGGCCAAGCTCAATCAAAGCGCTGAGCAACCTTGGAGTATTCAGGACAATAAACTCTACAAAGCTTTTAAGTTTACGGATTTTATTGCTGCCTTTGGTTTTATGAGTCAAGTGGCGATGCTCGCTGAGAGAGCTGATCATCACCCAGAATGGTTCAATGTGTATAACAAGGTAGCGATCAGTCTCACCACTCACGATGCCGGAGGTATCTCCAAAAGAGATTTTGCTTTGGCCTATGAAATATCACAGCTTATTTAATCCAATGGGCGAGGCCGCTCTGTAGCGCTCGTCAACGCCCCGAGGATACTGTGCACAAGACTTGATGCTTAGTCTGCCTGCTCAAATAATTTTTCAATGGGCTTATTATGAATGCGCGAGCTTTTAAATAGCGCTTTACTTTGGGTGTCGGGTTCTGCCCAGAAGTTGATATTAAACTGTGCGTCATCGCTTAACTCGACGCGGTGCCAATATTGCGGCGGGCTCACTGCAAACTCACCGGCCTGAATCACCACGGTTTTTTCTGGTGTGGTGTCTACTTCATTAGCAAAGCCGTAAAAAGTGACAGTGCCTTGCATCACACAAATTTGTCCATAAACGCCTTCGGCGGTGTTGTGATGGGTGAGTAGTGCTGAGGGAATATTGTCTTTGGTGAAAAAGTGCGTCGAACGTCTGATTTTCCAGTGGCTGGGTACAATTAAGTCGCTCATGGTAACTCCTCGTGGTATGGGTTTTGTTCTGCTAGTTGCATACTCAGACTAACTCGTTCGTTTTGCAAAACTCAAGGCGCAGCCTAATGAAAACGCTCTTTCAACTCTTATTACCCACTGCTGCTTTGGCGGGAGTTGAGAGGCTGTTTGCCTCGAATACGGTACTAGCATCGGCGGTTTGCAGTCGCTGCGCAACGCAGTATGTTAAGCCTGAGGTCTGTGCGTGATACTGGTGAGAGAAAGCCGTCTAGCGCACAGGCTAGCCTTAATTGCTTTGTAGAATCCCTTCAGTGCTTTAGACTTGTTCACTTAATTAGACACATATGTTTAAGGACACCGATGAATACCTCAACAGCGACATCACCCTACTTAAGTCGGCGTGATGTTTTTGCACTGGGCTTTATGACCTTTGCACTGTTTTTAGGCGCGGGCAATATTATCTTTCCTGCTGAGTCAGGATTAGCTGCTGGCGATACAGTCTGGCGCGCAGCGCTGGGCTTTTTGATGACGGGGGTGGGATTACCCTTATTGACAGTTGTTGCGCTGGCGCGCGTGGGTGGTGGTTTAACAGCCTTAACCCAGCCTTTAGGACGCATCGCAGGGACTGCACTGGCGATGGCTGTGTATTTAGCTATTGGTCCTTTCTTTGCTACGCCGCGTACTGCAGTAGTGTCGTATGAAATCGGTGTGGTGCCGTTTTTTGGTAGCAGCAGTGGGGGATTACTGCTCTATTCCACTTTGTATTTTGCTTTGGTACTGCACCTGGCTATTACTCCAAATAAAATCATTGATCGTATCGGTACTCTGATTACTCCTGTACTGCTGCTGGCATTGGCGGTGTTGGGCGGTGCGGCGTTCTTTAAGCCTGCCGGTGATGTGGGGCAGGCTATTGCCATCTATCAAGAAGAAGCATTCTTGCAGGGTTTTTTGCATGGTTATCTGACTATGGATGCTTTGGGCGCTTTAGCCTTTGGTGTCGTAATTGCTACTGCATTGCGCAGTAAAGGTGTGCAATCAGAGCGACTGGTCACACGTTACTCGATTTATGCGGGCTTAATTGCTGCGCTGGGTTTATCGGCCGTGTATGTATCGTTGTTTTATTTGGGTGCTACCAGTCAGGGGATTGCCAGTGAAGCGCAAAATGGCGGTCAGGTTTTAGCCATTTATGTACAGCATGTGTTTGGACCTGTGGGTAATTTACTCTTAGCCTTAGTGATTGCTTTGGCGTGCTTAACGACCGCGGTCGGTTTGTTAGTAGCGTGCGGTGAGTTCTTTAATGGCTTATTTAATATTTCTTATAAGCATGTGGTGATCTTTTTTGTGCTGTTTAGTTGGCTGGTATCCAACCAAGGCTTGCAGCAGTTAATCAAGGTTTCAGTGCCCGTGCTAACCGGCTTATACCCTTTAGCCATTGTCTTAATGGTGCTCAGCTTGCTCAATCGCTGCTGGAAATCCAGTGCTTTAATCTTTCGCGGCACTATGCTGGTTACCTTAGTGTTTGGCTTAGTGGATGGTTTGTCAGCGGCAGGTTTTTCAGCTTGGGTGCCGGACGTGTTTAACCGTTTACCTTTAGCGGAACAACAAATGGGCTGGTTGCTACCCAGTGCTGTAGTGGTCTTGGTGTTGGTGGTGATTGATCGTTATCAGGCGCGTACAACCGCTACCTAAACAGGTCGCGGTTGTACTGCACAGTCTGCCTGATTAAGACGGTGCAGTGCTGGCCAGGTCTTTAAAGGCTTGAATAGCACGCTGACGGGTTGCCGATAAATCAACCATTTGCTTGGGATAGTCAGCAGTGCCAAATAAGCCTGACAGCAGCTTAGGTTGATGAATCTCTTTCGCGCTGAGATGCTTGAGTTCAGGCACCCAGCGGCGAATAAAATCACCATTTGGGTCAAAGCGCTGTGATTGGCTGACGGGGTTAAACACACGAAAGTAAGGCGAGGCATCGGTACCTGTGGAGGCGCTCCACTGCCAGCCGCCATTGTTGGCTGCTAAACAGCCATCAATGAGATGCTGCATAAAAAAGCGCTCACCTTCGCGCCAATCAATCAGCAGATTTTTC
>DATERP010000027.1:0-3333 GCA_035271385.1 Thiopseudomonas sp.
GCAGAAAAATTTCTTTATTTGAGTACAACGAGTGAATCATCAAATGCAGCAGTTGTTTAACTTCGGTCTGAAAACCTAATGTTTCTTTTTGTGCTTCAACAGCCATCTGTATTAACTCCATAGTTACTTAAACAAGCCACACGGGCTGGCGATGTAATAAATATGGGGTTCGTTTGTCAAAATACAACTGCCCAGTCACTGGGCAACGGAACTTTCACCAAAAAAACGGTCTGTATATCACATGAACTATGTATCACGCGCGGCTTGCAACAGCAGGCTTATACAACGAATGAGTGCTAGCTCGAACACCGGTTGATAAAATATAATGCTATAGCAACGCAAGTCTACCATCACACTCATGATGTGTAATAACGATCAAGTATTTATCTTAAATACTGTGCTTTTACCAAATAATGGAGATCTACATATGCAAAAGCCTTTTGTTACTGCCCTTCTACTTGCTGCTACTTTGGGCTTGGCTGCTTGTGATAGCGAGCCACAAGACAAGTTAGACGCGGCTAAAGAATCTTTATCTGATGCAGCCGAATCTGTACAGGACGCAGCCAAAGAAACTCAAGCAGCTGCTGAGCAAAAAGTTGAGCAAATATCTGAGCAGACTCCAACGAGCGAAGAAGTGATTGAAGCAGCTAATGATGCAGCAGCTGAAGCAGCGGACAACACTGAGCAAGCCCTTGATGATGCAGCTGACGCAACTGAAGAAGCTGCTAGCGATACTAAAAGCAAGCTAGACACTGCCGCTGAAAATATTAAAAACAGCGCAAAAGAAGTTCAACAAGATATTAAAGACGCTGCAAGCAAACTGAAAGAAGAAAGCGAAAATCTTGCCACTGAAGCTAAAGAAAAGTACAACGAAGCAACTAAAGCAGAGTAATTTCCACTACTTGTTGCATACCCGCCTTGTGTTCACACAGCACAAGGCGGGTAAAACAGCAGCACTGCCCGTCACCCAGCCTCCCCTAGCCCTCCCTGCGCATCACCTTTAAGTACCACAAAAAACAAGCCACACATCGACATCCTATACAGCCTGATTGACTTGTACAAGTTTGTGTATATTCTTATACATATATTCTACAGCCTGTAAAACTGACCTTATGACCACTGCAAAAAATCGTATCAAAGTTGGCATCAGTGCCTGCTTACTCGGCGCTCCCGTGCGCTTTAATGGCGGACACAAACAATCGCACCTGTGTAAAACAGTCCTCGCGCAATATTTTGAATATGTCTCTGTGTGTCCAGAACAAGCTATTGGTTTGGGTACGCCACGCGAGCCCATTCGTTTAGTGGGTGACACCTTAAAGCCGCGCGCGGTCGGTACAGTTAATAGCGAACTGGATGTCACCGATGCGCTCACAGCTTATGGGCAGCAAACAGCTGCGCAACTCACTGATCTGTGCGGTTTTATTTTGATGCAGAAATCACCGTCCTGTGGCATGGAACGCGTCAAAGTGTACCAATACAGCGGCCATACAGCTGAGCATGGCGGTGTCGGTTTATTTGCCGCGGCACTCATGCAAGCGCAACCCAACTTACCTGTTGAAGAAGATGGTCGCTTAAATGATCCTGTGTTGCGGGAAAACTTTATGACCCGTGTGTTTGCCTACGCTCAATGGCGTGAGTTGCTCAGCAGTGGCCTCAGCCTAAAGAAACTCTATGATTTTCATGCACGCTACAAATATCAACTGATGGCCAACAGCCCAGCTGATTGCACCGCTTTAGGTCGTATGCTGGCCAATAGCAAGAAAGAGCGCCTAGGTATCTTAGCCAACAATTACTTCAGCTTATTTATGTCCGCGCTGAAGAAAATCGCTAACCGCGGCAGTCACACTAATGTGTTACAGCACCTCAGTGGCTATATTAAAAAATCACTGGATAGCGCTGACAAGCGTGAGCTGCAAATACTCATTCAGCAGTATCGCGACAGTATCGTGCCTTTGATTGTGCCTTTGACATTACTCAAGCACCATTTTAACCGTCACCCAGATCGCTATATTGCCGAGCAAGTGTATCTACAACCGCACCCTGAAAACCTCAGTCTGCGCAATGCAATCTAAACATATTTTTAATCTGTCAATATGACTCACCAGCCTTTCAGGGTATAGATATGCAGCAACTTATTTGGTTTCGTAACGATCTTCGTATCAGCGACAACAGCGCTTTACACGCTGCCTTACAAGCAGGTCCTACGGTCGCAGTGTTTCTACTCAGCCCTGGGCAATGGCTGGCACATGATGCTGCTGCCTGCAAAATTGATTTTATTTTACGCAACTTAGTTGAGCTAGAAAAAAATCTCGCAACGCTGAATGTGCCCTTGTTGATTCGCACTGCTGACCAGTGGCAGCAAGCCCCTGAAGTGTTGGCAGAGTTGTGCCAACAACTGAATATCAGCGCCGTGCATGTCAATACTGAATATGGCATTCACGAAAGCCAGCGTGATATGGCTGTAGGTACTGATTTAGTTGATCAAGGTGTGTTATTTCATAGCCACTTGGATCGCATTTTATTTAAGCCTGGAACAGTGCTGACTCAATCAGGCACATATTTTAAGGTGTTTAGCCAGTTTCGAAAAACCTGCTATCAGTATCTAGACGAGCACATACCTGCTTGCCTCGACACACCGCAAGCGCAAGCCGCATTAAGCATCAACAGCGATCCCATCCCCACTCAGGTTGCTGGCTTTGCTGCTATTGAGCCTGAACGTCAAGCTTTGTGGCTGGCAGGTGAAACCGAAGCGCAGCGACGTCTGGCATTATTTAGCCAAGCAGCGCTGGCCGATTATGCAGAGCAGCGTGACCTGCCAGCCAAAGCCGGTACCAGTCAGCTATCTGCGTATTTAGTTGCTGGGGTGATCTCCATTCGCCAATGTTTGCATGCAGCGTTAGCGGCTAACCAAGGGGAGTTTGCTACGGGTAACCAAGGCGTAGTGACCTGGATTAGCGAGCTGTTATGGCGTGAGTTCTATGTGCATATTTTAGTCGGTTACCCGCAGGTTTCGCGCCACCGTGCATTTAAACCTGACACTGAAGCTTTGGCGTGGCGTCACTCACCTAAAGAGCTGCTCGCTTGGCAAGAAGGCCGCACTGGTATTCCGATTATCGATGCCGCCATGCGCCAGCTCTTAGCCACCGGCTGGATGCATAATCGTTTACGTATGATTGTGGCGATGTTTCTAACGAAAAATCTGCTGATTGATTGGCGCGAAGGTGAGCGCTTTTTTATGCAGCATCTCATTGATGGCTGTTTAGCAGCCAACAATGGCGGCTGGCAGTGGAGCGCCTCCACAGGTACCGATGCCTCGCCTTACTTTCGTGTGTT
>DATERP010000028.1:0-7748 GCA_035271385.1 Thiopseudomonas sp.
CTCGGTGGTTTAGGTATGCAAAGCACCTTAGCGGCCTTTCATAAAGGCCTGGGCGGCGGTGCAACTGTGGCGCTGTCCTATGCTTTACTCGGTGCGTTTGCTGTGGCGATTAGTAAATCCGGTGTAGCGCATGCCTTAGCGGGCAAAATCTTGACCATGGTCGGTCAGCAAGAAGGCCAAGGCACGCAAATGGTCAAGTGGATGCTGATTATGGTGCTCTTGGTCGCCGCGCTGTCCTCGCAAAATATTCTGCCGATTCATATTGCCTTTATTCCATTGCTGGTGCCTCCCTTACTCTATGTGATGAGTCGCTTGCAGTTGGATCGCCGTTTAGTCGCTTGTGTGCTGACCTTTGGTTTGATTACCCCCTATATGTTTTTACCAGTGGGCTTTGGCGGGATCTTCCTCAAGGAAGTGCTGCTGGCCAACGTTGAAAAAGGTGGCGTGGATATCACTGGTTTAAGCGTGATGCAGGCGATGATGATTCCTGCGGCCGGCATGCTATTTGGTTTGCTGGTGGCGATTTTGTTCAGCTACCGTAAAAAGCGAATCTATCAATTGCCGGCGGAAACAGCGAATGACAGCCCGACCCCCACCTACACTCCGAAAAGCTTATTAGCCGCCGGTGCTGCGGTGATTGCCGCCTTTGTCGTGCAACTGTGGCTGGATTCAATGATTGTGGGCGCACTGGTCGGTTTTGTAGTGTTTTCCGTATCCGGTGTGGTGCGCTGGAAAGAGTCAGATGATTTGTTTACCGAAGGCATGAAAATGATGGCCATGATTGGCTTTATTATGATTGCTGCATCGGGCTTTGCTGAGGTGATGCGTGAAACCGGACAAATCCAAACGCTGGTGGATTCATCGGTGGATATCATGGGTGATAGCAAAGCCACAGGCGCGATCTTAATGTTGTTAGTGGGTTTACTGGTGACTATGGGTATTGGTTCATCGTTTTCCACTGTGCCGATTATCGCGGCGATTTTTGTACCCTTAGCGCTGCAGTTGGGCTTCAGTCCATTGGCGATTGTCAGTCTAGTGGGCACGGCAGGTGCATTGGGTGATGCCGGTTCACCTGCTTCAGATTCTACCCTTGGGCCCACCTCAGGTTTAAATATGGACGGGCAGCACAGCCATATTTGGGATACGGTAGTCCCAACTTTCATTCACTATAACTTGCCACTCTTAGCCTTTGGTTGGGCCGCAGCGATGCTGTTGTGATTGAGCAGGTTAGCACGCGGTTATTAGTCCACTGTTAAGGAGATTGCACTGATGTTGTCATCATGGCGGATTCAGAATTTTAAAGCTTGGCAGGACACTGGGGCGATTAAACTTGCACCCTTAACGGTTTTTTTTGGCGAGAACAGTGTCGGCAAAAGCAGCTTAGGTCAGCTCTTGCTGGCGCTTAAACAAAGTGCTGCGTCCACTGCAGCACAGCCGCTTGATTTTGGTGATGAGCACAGTTTGGTTGATTTAGGCTCCTTTGCGCAGAATTTACACCAAGGTCAGCTGACTGAGCCGTTAGCCTTTGAGCTGCAATGGCAACTGGCAGAGCCGTTGTTGCTAAAAAATGTAGGCCAGCAGGCTGAAATGGTGGTGGATCAGTTGCGTTTACAGGTCAGTGTCATCGCTGATCAAGCGCAACAGCCCGAAGTGCAAGCCATCAGCTATAGCGCTTATTACAATCAGCAAGAGCAGTTGCGCGTCAGCTATCACAGCGCTCAAGGTGCTGAGTTGCAAGTGCAGATTCTGCAGCCGCAAGCGCAGAGTTACAGTATTGCGCTTAAAGATGCGGTCAGTCCTGAGCGTTTTTATCAATTGCCTGTGGCTGAGCAGTTGGATGCGCAATTTATCAGCGCATTAGCGCAGCAGACGGAAAGCGTCCTCTCCGATATTAACGCGCTGGCTGCCTTACGTGCTGCACCTCAGCGCCAGTATGCTTGGGCGGGCGAATCACCGACTGATGTTGGTCGTTCCGGTGAGTCAGTGGTAGCAGCCATTTTAGCGGCCAATGCTGAGCAGCGTAGATTGCAGTTTGCCGCGGATCAGCCGGAGCAGATCTTTGAGCAAGGTATCGCTTATTGGTTGCAGCAGATGGGCGTGGCCAGTGATTTTAATATCCGTTTAGCACCGGGCAGTTCTGATCAATATCAAGCACTACTGAAAAACCATGCTGATGCCTGTGAAGTGAATCTAGCTGATTTGGGCTTTGGTATCTCGCAGTTATTGCCGGTGATTGTGCAGGTGTTTTATGCCAAGCCCAATTCAACCGTGTGGTTAGAGCAGCCTGAAATCCATTTGCACTCGCATGTGCAAGCCGGTTTAGCTGATCTATTGATTGCTGCCACTCAGGCGCAAGAAGCCGGTCAACCGCGTAATGTACAAATCATTGTCGAGAGTCACTCCGAACACTTTCTAAATAGGTTACAAAGACGTATAGCTGAAGGAGTGATCAGTCATAAGGATGTAGCCTTGTACTTTTGCAGTCGTGCCGGAACGCAAGCGCAGATTGAATCCTTAGATGTAGACACCTACGGTGAAATTGCCCATTGGCCGGATAATCTGTTTGGTGATGAAATGACGGATATTGCTGCCCGCGCTATGGCTGCAGTGCAACGTAAACGAGAGCAGATTAAGGCAGATGCTGAGCATGCTTAAAGTCGTGATTGATACCAATGTGTTACTGGTGGCAAATCAGCAGCATGATGATATGTCGATTGAGTGTGTTGCCAGCTGTATTGAGCGTTTGCAGGCGATACAGAGCGATGGCGTGGTGGTGATTGATGATGGGTTTATTATATTAAATGAGTACCAAAATAAAACCCGCATTAACCCGCCGCGTGGTGTGGGAGATGTATTTTTAAAGTGGTTATTGCGTAATATGGGTAATCCAGCTCAGGTTGAAATGGTCAGCGTGACCTTAACCGATATTGATATTTATGCTGAGTTTCCCGATCAAGCCTTACAGCATGAGTTTGATCCGCCGGACCGTGTTTTTCCGGCGGTGGCTAATGCACACCCTGATAAACCGACTATTTTGCAAGCTGCAGACTGTAAGTGGATTGATTGGTGGCCGGCCTTAGCTGAGCACGGTATTAAAGTTAAATTTTTGTGTGCTGCCGATGCGCAGCGCTTTTATAAAAACAAGTTTCCAAGGCAGCGGCACGTTCCAGCCCCTGCCATGCCCGGAGAGTAAATAGATGTCAGATTTTTTTCGTTTTCCCCACACCCCGCATATTGATTGGTTGGGTGAGGGCATGCCACGTGATGATAAAGTTCTTAATGAAGCTGAAGTTGAGGCAATATTAGCCCAGCCGTTACGCATTGAAGAGAAACTTGATGGTGCTAATCTGGGTATCTCTATGCGTGAAAATGGCGAACTACGCGCGCAAAACCGTGGTCAGTATCTTTTAGAGCCTTATGCCGGCCAGTTCTCGCGCTTAACCTCGTGGTTGGCTCAACACCGTTATGCCTTATGTGATAACTTAACCAGCGATGTGATTTTATTTGGTGAGTGGTGCGCTGCGCGTCACTCGTTGGATTACGATAATTTGCCGGATTGGTTTGTGGTGTTTGATGTCTACGACCGCACCGAGCAGAAGTTTTGGAGTTGTGAGCGCCGTAATGCCTTGGCTGCCAAAATGGGTTTAGCGGTAGTACCGACACTGCAACAAGGCGAAACCACGCTGGATGAATTAAAAGCATTACTCAACAGTGCCTGCAGTCAATACCGTCAAGGTACGCCTGAAGGCATTGTGATGCGTCATGACTCAAAGGATTGGTGTGAAGCGCGTGCCAAATTAGTGCGTGCTGACTTCGCCCAGTCCATTGAAGAGCACTGGCGCAGCCGAGCCATTGAGTGGAACGATGTACGTGTGCAAACCGCTGAAGACTTTGAATAAGTCACGGTAGTAGCCAGTACGTACTTATAGACATTCTGAGTGATATGGATAAGGGGTTAGAGTACATGTCAGAGTCAACCCGTTCGTTAGGGCCCGTTGAACCTCAAGATACTGCTAACCCGCCTGCTGTTACATCCACTCAGGATGGCGTAGCCGAAGGGCGGGTGATCAAGATTCGTGGTGGTGTGGTCGATGTGTTTTTTACTGACCAGATACCGCGCATTCAAGACCTGCTTTACGCGGGCGACTTGGCCTTAGAAGTGGCTTCGCTATTGGATAATGGTACCGTGCGCTGTATCGCTTTAGCACCGGTGCGCGGTATGGGTTTAGGTATGCCGGTGCGTGCCACTGGAGCACCGATTCAAGTGCCGGTGGGCGAAGCTGTATTGGGCCGCATGCTTAATGTGTTTGGCCAAGCTATTGATGGTAAACCTGAACCTACAGCCGCGGCACGGCGCTCCATCCACCAGCCACCGCCACCATTAGAAGAGCGCGTTGTCCATAGCGCCATTCTGGAAACCGGTATTAAAGCCATTGATTTACTCTCGCCGATTGAGCGCGGTGGTAAAACAGGGCTGTTTGGTGGTGCTGGGGTGGGTAAAACCGTTCTGATTACTGAATTAATTAACAACACCGCCCAGCATTACAAAGGCGTGAGTCTATTCTGTGGGATTGGTGAGCGCTCGCGAGAAGCTGAAGAGTTGTATCGTGAAATGGGCGAAGCCGGTGTGCGTGATAACACTGTGATGCTGTTTGGTCAGATGAACGAAGCGCCCGGCGTACGTTTTTTGGTGGGTAAAACCGCGCTGACCATGGCTGAGTATTTTCGCGATGATTTACAGCAAGACGTGCTCTTATTGATTGATAATGTGTTCCGCTTTGTGCAAGCCGGTTCTGAAGTGTCCGGCCTGTTAGGGCGCATGCCATCGCGCGTGGGTTATCAGCCAACGCTGGCGACTGAGTTGGCCTCCTTGCAAGAGCGTATTACTTCAACCCGTAAAGGCGCTATCACCTCGATTCAAGCGGTGTATGTACCTGCGGATGACTTTACTGACCCGGCGGCTGCGCATATTTTCTCGCACTTATCAGCATCGGTTGTGCTGTCGCGTAAGCGCGCCAGTGAGGGTTTATATCCTGCGGTTGACCCCTTGGGTTCGACTTCAGTGATGCTCACCCCTGCAGTGGTGGGGCAGCGTCATTATGATATTGCTCGTGCGGTGCGTCGTACTTTGGCTGAATATGAAGAGCTGCGCGATATTATTGCCATGCTCGGTTTGGAAGAATTATCCACAGCTGACCGCGCTGTAGTGGCTCGCGCACGTCGTCTGGAGCGCTTTTTAACCCAGCCCTTCTTCTCGGCAGAATCCTTTAGTGGCGATGCCGGTCAGCGTGTGTCGGTCGAAGATACCTTGGCCGGTTGCGAGTATATCTTGCAGCAAATCGAGTTTGACGATGATGAAATGGACTACTACATGATCGGTGCCTTGCCTAAACATAAGGCGCCGGTATGAGTCAGACCCAGCTGATGCAAGTGAGTCTGCGTTTGCCCACGCGCTTACTCTTTAGTTGCGAGGCAAAAAAAGTCTTTGCTGAAGCAGAAAATGGTGCTTTTGCCATGCTGCCCAATCACACCGATTTTGTCACGGCTTTACCGCCGTCGGTGTTGGTGATTACCGATGGGGATGATCAAGAGCTGTTTTTTGGTATTGATCAAGGCATCTTAGTCAAGCACGGCCATCAGATTGATATTGCTGTGCGCCGTGGTGTGCAAGGTGAAGATTTGGTCACTTTAAATGACACCATTCAAGCCACTTTTATGGAAGTGGATGAAGATGAACGTGTAGCACGGACCGCCTTATCTAAGCTTGAGGCAGGGATTGTGCGACGCTTTAGTGATTTAAGGAAACCACAGACATGACGGATAAAGATAAAACCGCCAATGCCATTCGCCGCCGTTCTGAACGTATGCAAAAGGCGCGCAATGAGCCCAAATACAGCCCGCTAAATGGACTGGGTGTGTTTGGAGTGATTGGTTGGTCGATTGCGATTCCTACCGTGGGCGGTGCTTTTTTAGGGGTGTGGTTAAATCGTGTGGCCCCACAAAGCTTTTCTTGGCCCATTGCCTTAATACTCGGCGGTGTGGTGGTCGGTGCTATGGTGGCGTGGAGCTGGATTGATAAAATACGTGATCAGTAAGCGCTATGCTGCGCGCACGAGCGTGCAAATGGAGAGTTTGAGTGATTAATATAGATACCAGTGCCGTGCTGCTAGGTTTCGCCATTGGCGTGCCGATGAGTGTGCTGTTTTTTTGGGGCCTCAATTGGGGTATGCAGCGTGCCTTAGTCTCGCCGCATCCCGGACGTTTACTGGTGCTGAGCTTTTTTGTGCGCTTGGTGCTATTGCTGGCTGTGGGTTTTGGCTTAACCGCACTCAACGGTACGCTCTGGGCCTTGGCCGGTTATATGATCGCTTATATCATTGTGCGAGTCGTGACTGTGATACGTGCAGAGATTAAACCCAAGACAGCAGCCGCAGAACAGGAGGGCGTATAAATGCAGCTCACACCTGATCATAATATTATCTTTAACATTGGCAGTTGGGGCGTGAATGCCACCATTGTTAACACCTGGATTGTCATGGCTTTGCTGGTCGGCATCTCGGTATTGGTCACGCGTAATCTACGCTCTGATACCGCACCTGGACGCTGGCGCAGTGCTTTAGAGTTGATTGTGACCTTGATTCAAGGACAGATTGAAGAAGTGACCCGCAGCGGCGCACGTCATGTGCTGTATTTTGCTGGTACCTTATTTCTGTTTATCGCCTTATCCAATTTACTCACAGTGATTCCAGGCTTTGATACGCCGACTTCTTCGCTCTCAACCACTGTGGCCTTAACCATCTCAGTGCTGGTAGCGATTCCGTTATTTGGCATTGTAAATGGCGGTGTGCGTCAGTATCTGCGCACCTTTATTGAACCCTCGATTATTATGCTGCCGTTTAATATTATCGGTGAGTTCTCGCGCGGTATCTCCTTGGCCATTCGTTTATACGGTAACGTGATGAGTGGCGCAGTCATTGCGGCGATTTTACTGAGTATTGCACCGTTCTTCTTCCCTGTTTTAATGGATATGCTGGGCTTATTAACCGGCCTGATCCAAGCCTATATCTTTGCTATTTTAGCCACTGTATATATTTCATCTGCTATGGCAGACCCCTCTGAAAATAAGTCTGAAAAGGATAAATAACTATGACCGAACTTGCGCTTATTGCGGCCATCTCGATTTTTACCGCAGGTTTTACCATTGCGATTGGCTCACTCGGCCCAGCCTTGGGTGAAGGCCGTGCGGCCGCTGCTGCCATTGCGGCGATTGCTCAGCAACCGGATGCGGCACCGACACTGTCACGTACGCTCTTTGTCAGCTTAGCGATGATTGAATCCACCGCTATTTACTGCTTTGTGGTGGCGATGATTCTTATTTTTGCTAATCCATTCTGGGATGCCATGCAGGTGGCTGCAGGAGCTTAAGGCGTATGTCGATTGATTGGGTAACAGTGCTGGCGCAAATTGCTAACTTTTTGCTGCTGTTGTGGCTGCTCAAGCGTTTTCTCTACCGTCCAATTTTGGATGGTATTGATGCCCGTGAAGCCGCTATTGCCAAGCGTATGAGCGATGCTGAGCAAGCAAAAAAAGAAGCTAAAGCAGCAGAAAATCAGTATATAAAACAGCGTGCGCAATTGGTCTCTGATCATGACGCTTTGCTGGACAAAGCCTTAAAGGCGACTGAGGATCAGCGTGCTGGCCTTTTGTCTGATGCGCGTAACAAACTGCAACAAGAGCAAAAAGATTGG
>DATERP010000029.1:0-5780 GCA_035271385.1 Thiopseudomonas sp.
CAGCCTAAAGTTGTCACCTCTGACAAAGAAACGGCGAAGATTTTAAAAGGTGCAGAAATTCCGTATCAGGAGGCTAGCTCTAGCGGTTCAACCAGTACCTCGTTTAAAGAGGCGGCATTGTCACTGGAAGTTACGCCACAAATCACTCCGGATAATCGCATTATTATGGATGTGAAAGTCACCAAAGATGAGCCTGACTTTGCCAATGCTCTGAATAATGTGCCGCCCATTAAAAAGAATGAAGTGAATGCCAATGTATTAGTGTCTGATGGCGAGACTATTGTGATTGGTGGTGTGTTTTCTAATACGCAAACCAAGTCGATTGAAAAAGTACCTTTCTTAGGTGATGTACCTTTTGTCGGTCGCTTATTTCGTCGCGACATAGTCCAAGATCAGAAGTCTGAACTGCTGGTGTTTATTACACCGCGTATTATGAATAACCAAGCCATTTCACTGAATAATTAATGCATACATCTACTTATATTTTGATAGGCCCGATGGGTGCTGGCAAAAGCACCATTGGGCGCTTACTCGCCAAAGAGCTGGGCTTACCCTTTAAAGATTCTGATAAAGAAATTGAAGAGCGCACAGGTGCTAGTATTCCGCTGATTTTTGATGTTGAAGGCGAGGCGGGCTTTCGTGATCGTGAGCAAGCGGTGATTACCGAACTCTGTGCGCAGCCAGGTTTAGTGCTGGCTACCGGTGGTGGTGCCGTGCTGCGTCCCGAGAATCGAGAAGCCATGCGCCGCCATGGTGCTATTGTGATTTATCTGCATGCGTCAGTGGAGCATCAGTTGGCGCGTACAGCTCGAGATCGTAACCGTCCACTCTTGCAAACAGAGAACCCCGCGCGCGTCTTATCTGATTTGCTCGCCCTGCGTGATCCTTTGTATCGTGAAGTAGCGACGTTAATTATCGAGACTGATATCCGTCCGCCACGTATGGTTGTACAAGAAATTATGCGCTTTTTGAGTACCCATCAGGGCCGTGAAACCTGCTCTTGAATCTAGGTTATACTCGTTGACATATTCAAACTTAGCCTAGCTTGTACTAGGCCATCTTTTCTTTCGAATTTATTTAAGTCTTATCACGAGAGGCATCTATGCGCACTCTTAATGTCGATTTAGCTGAACGCAGCTATCCCATTTATATCGGTACAGATTTACTCAAGCAAGCTCAGTTGTTCACCCCGCATATTGTCGGTCGTCAGGTTGCTATTGTGACCAATACCACCGTAGCTCCTTTGTATTTAAAGCAGTTACGCGAGACATTGCAGGGCTATGAAATTACCGAAGTCATTTTGCCTGATGGTGAGTCGTATAAAAACTGGGAGACGCTACAGTTAATATTTGATGCTCTATTGCGCGATAAACATGACCGTAAAACCACCTTGATTGCTTTAGGTGGCGGTGTGATTGGCGATATGACCGGCTTTGCGGCATCGAGCTATCAACGTGGGGTGAACTTTATCCAAGTGCCGACCACTTTGTTATCACAAGTGGATTCCTCTGTGGGTGGTAAAACGGGTATTAATCACCCGCTTGGCAAAAATATGATCGGCGCTTTTTATCAGCCGCAAGCGGTGATGATTGATACGGCGACACTGCATACTTTGCCAGAGCGCGAATTAGCAGCGGGTTTAGCTGAAGTGATTAAATATGGTTTTATTTGTGATGAGCCATTTTTAACTTGGCTGGAGCAGCATATCGCGAAGATTTGTGCGCTCGATAATCAAGCTTTAATGGAAACTATTGAACGTTCGTGCGCTGCAAAAGCCAAAGTGGTGTCGGCAGATGAGCGTGAGTCGGGTGTACGCGCGACGCTCAACTTAGGGCATACCTTTGGTCATGCGATCGAAACCGAGCAGGGCTACGGTGTGTGGTTGCATGGCGAGGCAGTGGCGGCCGGTACTGTGATGGCGCTGGAAATGTCACAGCAACTGGGTTGGATTACGATCGAGCAGCGTGATCGCGGTATTGCGTTGTTGTCGCAAGCTAAGCTACCTGTAGTGCCGCCCCAGGATATGACACCTGAGACGTTTTTAACTCATATGGCTGTGGATAAGAAAAACATTAATGGACATATACGTTTAGTGTTATTGCGTGATCTAGGTCATGCAGTCATCACTGCAGATTATCCGGCAGATATACTGCACAACGTGTTGATCGCTAACTACTCAACAATAACTAACAGCATCTAACTGAGTGAGGGCATCATGACTGACTTGCACGCCGACGATAATTACTTAAGCCATTATCAGTTTGAACACGATCCTTTTTCTGGGCGTGGCTCAAGCTTTAAGTTTTTCCCTGCTAAGCGCCGTTCAGTATTGAACGAGCTGCAGCATTTGGCGCGATACAGTAAGTTGATGCTGGTTGTTACTGGCCCACAAGGCAGTGGTAAAACAGTGTTGCATCAGGCGTTGGTGGCTCAAGTGACCGAGCCGGCGCAGAGTATTGTGATCAGTGCTAATGCAGCAGTTGATGCCGCATCGATGCTGGCGCAAGTCAGTTCGGCGCTAGGGTTGTTTGACAGTGAAATTGCCGATGTGCTTAAGCATATTGAGCAGATGTCAGTGGCGGGCAAAGAAGTGCACGTACTGATTGATAATGCCGAGTATTTAGAAGAGTCAGCATTACTGTTTTTACAGCGCTTAGCTCAAGGCGTGAATGATGCCTGCGCACGGGTTGTGTTGTTTTCTGACTCCTCGATTAATCCTTTACTGGAAAAAATCGCTGATAACGCTGACTTACATTATGTGATTGCCCTTGAGCCTTGGGATGATGACGAGACTCTGGAGTATATCGAGCAGCGTTTGATTGATGCAGGGCAGCCCATTGATGTGTTTAGCACGCAGCAACTGCATGAAATCTACACTCAATCTCAGGGTTGGCCAGGACGCGTTAACAGCATTGCTAAATCCATGTTAATTGGGCAAATGAGTCGTAAGAGTAGCGGTAAAAAAGCTGCTGTAATGCCGATTAAATACATCATGACTTTAGCGGTGATTGCTCTTGCGCTAGTGTTGTTTTGGTTGCTGCGCAAAGATGGCTCAGACAGTACCAGCCAGCAAGACACAGTATCGCCAGTTGTTGAGCAGCTAAAGCTTGAGCCAGTGGTGATTCCAGCAACGCCTACTAGCAATAGTAAAATTGAAGTACCGTTAGATTTGAATCCGGTACCTGTAGTGCGAGAGCCTTTGGCTCAAGCGTTAAATGCCGAAGAGGATGAAGCTCAGTTATTGAATGAGCCTTATACCGATGCACAGTTAGAAGCGCTGCGTAATGCTCCTGCTTACACTGCAGAGCAAGAACAGCAGTCCACTGCTGATGCACCACAGACTAGCACTGCGCCGGCAGTAGAAGAGTTGCCTGAGCCTGTCCCAGTGCCTGTGGTCAGTGTGCCTGTACCGGTCAGCACGCCGCCGGCGCAAGCGACAACGCCTGTCGTTCAGCCGGTTAAGAAGCCTGTGGCAAAGCCTGCTGCAGTGGTGCGTAAAGCTGCAGCACCTGCTAAACCAGCACAGAGAAAAGCAGCTGCTTCCAGCTTGAAAGGCACTTCAGGGCACAGCCAGTGGTTTAAGCAGCAAGCGCCTACACGCTATACCTTGCAAGTGTTCGGCACCAGTTCTGAAGCTAAAGCTCAAGCTTTTGTGAAGCAAGACTCAGCTCAGTACCACTATTTTAGAAAGCTACACCAAGGCAAAACACTGTTTGTGGTGACTTACGGCTCTTTTGCTGATCGTGCATCTGCGCATTTAGCAATTAACGGTTTGCCCGAGAAGATTCGTAATGATAAGCCATGGATACGTACTATTTTAAGCATTCAAAACGAATTGCGTTGAGGGTTTTATGAATTATCGCCATGCCTACCATGCAGGTAATCACGCGGATGTGTTGAAGCACTGGCTTCTAACCCGTTGTATTGCATTATTGCAAAAGAAAGCTGCACCTATGGCTTATGTGGATACCCATGCCGGGATTGGCTTGTATGACTTACAGGGCGAGGAAGCGCTGAAAACAGATGAGTGGCAAGAAGGTATTGGACGCTTATGGACTTCAACCCATCCGCTGCTAGAGAATTATCTGCACGCTATTCGTGAGCTCAATGACGATGATGAATTGCGCTATTATCCGGGCTCGCCAGAAGTTGCGCGCTGTTTAACGCGCAGCCAAGATCATTTGTACTTAAATGAAAAGCATCCAGAAGACGGTCAACTACTCAAAGACAATATGCGTATTGATCGACGCGTCAGTGTGCATCTAGGAGAAGGCTGGCATGTGCCACGCGCGATACTCCCAACTGAAGAAAAGCGTTTGTTGATGTTGATTGATCCACCTTTTGAACAAGGTGACGATTTGCAAAACTCGGTGCAAGCCTTAGAAGAAACTTTAGGGCGGATGCGACAAGCGATTGTGTGCCTCTGGTATCCGGTTAAAGACCTAGCTCAATTGCGCCGTTTTTATCAAATGCTTGAGAAAAGTAGTGCGCCCAAGTTGTTGCGTGTCGAGCTTTATGTGAATAAGCCCGAGGATGCTTCACGTTTAAATGGCTCAGGTATGGTGATTTGTAATCCACCCTGGGGCTTGGAGCAAGAGCTCAAAGAGATGCTGCCAATCTTTGCCAAAACCTTAGCGCAAGACGAAGGTGGTTGGCGTTTAGACTGGTTGATTAGCGAATAAGCTGATGTGCTTAGGGGTGGTCTTTACAGGCGTCACTGGGTTCCCAGTCTGTAATAATCCCCCTGAACAAGCCATCTAGCATGGGTCCTGCCAATGCGACATCAAATAGCGTTGGATCTCTGAGCCAATTAGTCAGCAGACCTAACAGCATCGTATGCAGACTGATTGCCGCCATGCGTGGAGTTATTCCAGCGTACAAGCGTGCAGCAGTGCTGGGCTGACTAAACAACTGCTCACATAAATCAATAAACTCATTAATATAAGCTTCGTGGCGCTCTTCAGCTTCGCGCAAGTCGGCTGTGAACTCACAGCGGCGCTGCAGGATTGTCAGGATGCGACGTTTGCGCTCATTGCTACCCACAGTCAGCAAAACTTCCGTACACAAGTAACGCAGGCCAACAATAGGGTTGTTGGGGTCGCATTGACTGATCTGCTTAGCCATTTGCTCGGTGGGTAAGCGCACTTGATTAAGCATTTCATTAAACAGGTGGGCCTTGTTTTGAAAGTGCCAATACACGGCGCCACGGGTGACACCAGCCTGTCGTGCAATTTGCTCAAGTGAAGTGTGGGAAACTCCCTTTTTAAGGAATAACAGTTCCGCAGCAGTGAGTATGGCTGTGCGAGTGTTGTCTGCTTCTTCTTTAGTGCGACGCATAAATATTTTCAAACAATAAAAATGAATGACCAGTCTAACCCTTTGCCTAGCAGAAGTGCAGGGCAGTCTAAACTTGATTCTCAAGGCCTAAATACCAAGCTTGCCCTGACTTTGCTGATACCAGCTTGCAGCTTTGCTGAACTGTGGTTAGAATAGCCCGCAGCATTAAACGCAGCGTCACAAATAGCCTTAGAGAAAAAAATTAATATTTATTTCATTTAAGGTGTTGACAAGATTAGATATTTGCGTAGAATGTCGCACCACAGATGAGGCAAACTTCAAAAGAGTTTAAATCAAATGTATGTTCCGCGATAGCTCAGTTGGTAGAGCAAATGACTGTTAATCATTGGGTCCCTGGTTCGAGTCCAGGTCGTGGAGCCATCGGGGTATAGCGCAGTCCGGTAGCGCGCCTGCTTTGGGAGCAGGATGTCGGGAGTTCGAAT
>DATERP010000030.1:0-7647 GCA_035271385.1 Thiopseudomonas sp.
TCAGCTTGAATACGCCCACCTAATTTAAATGAAAAAGACTTATCAACTGCTGCCGCTTCAAAACCACCTTTGGTCTTAATGGTGATATCAGGACCATCGGTGGTCACCGTACCGGCCATAGCGTGCGATGAAATCATTAACGCTAAGGTGCTGGCAGCAAACCTTGTATAAGTCGCTGATTGGATGTGCAGTCGCTTCATTGAGTACTCCCCTTATATTGGCAAAAACACAACGCAGTGCAAGGCGTTGGTGTTGCAGGGAATATTGATCAATAAGGATTACACTGCAGTGACTAAGGCATGAAGCTTTAATGACAGGCGAACTAAAACGACTCTAAGCGGTATACAGCATAAGCAGGCTCTTCATAGGGGTGCGCCGCTTTAAGAGCCGTCATAACCGGCTTAATGCAAGCGTCAGCAACCACCATCTCAACACGCCACTCGGCAACCTGCTCAAGCTGATCTTGCTCGCCAATAAAAGGCTGACTACCAGCCAGCGGTCGAAACTGACCTTGCCCCAATACTTGCCAGCAGCAGTTTTGATAATCGCCAATAGCACCAGCGCCTGCAGCAAACACAGCGTCTTTAACAATCTCTAAATGGCTTTCCGGCACATAAAAAAACAATGTATACACAATGCCTCCACAGCTGCTTACACAGGCTTTTTCTGAGTGTTTTTATCAATTACTATACAATGAGATAAATTTAAAAGAGAGAGAGTAATCTTGTGATCGTAGCGCGCTTTGCACCACTGGTTTTTGCTATTTTGATGTCGCTGTATATGGTTACCGCGATGACCTTTGTCATCACTTGGGCCAATACAGGCATGAATGAAGGTTTTATTCTGCGCTGGTTTCGTGCCTTTTATATTGCCTGGCCAATCGCTTTCAGCCTGATTTTACTGGGCGCACCACGCATTCAAAAGTTTGTTGCACAACGCATTAAGAAAATCGCTTAAAACACAGCGCCGTATATGCAGATTTATCCACTGCATATACGGCGCTGGCTCTTAGCACTTACGTAAAATTACACTACCAATTGAATAGCCTGCACCAAATGAACTGAGCACGCCCACTGCGCCACTGCTCAAATCATCCTGATGCAAATGCAGCGCAATCACTGAGCCGGCTGAACTGGTATTAGCATAAGTATCTAAAATGACCGGTGCTTCAGAAGCCGTAGCGTCGCGGCCCAATAGCTTACGGGTAATCAGCAAATTCATATTCAAATTCGCTTGGTGCAACCAAAAGCGCTGCACGCTCTGCACATCAATCTGGTTCGCCTCTAAATGTTCAGCAATTAAGCTGGCAACCATAGGGCACACTTCGCGGAATACTTTGCGGCCTTCTTGCACAAACAACTTATCCTCAGCACCTACACCTTCATCTGCACAGCGATTGAGGTAACCTGCGTTATTACGGATGTTGTTGGAGAATTGGGTCACCAGTTTAGTACTGACCACTTCAAACTGGTTTTTAGAATCAGCCAGTTCTGCATCCTCTAAAATCACTGCCGTACAGGCATCACCAAAAATAAAGTGGCTGTCGCGATCAGTAAAGTTCAAGTGACCGGTGCAGATTTCAGGATTGACCATCAAAATGGCTCGCGCTTGGCCAGCTTGAATCGCATTGGTGGCAGCTTGAATACCAAAGGTCGCTGAAGAACAGGCAACGTTCATATCATAAGCAAAGCCTTGAATACCTAAGGCCGCTTGCACCTCAATAGCAACGGCAGGATAAGCACGCTGCAAGTTAGAACAGGCAACAATCACCCCATCAATATCAGCCGCGCTACGACCGGCACGCTGCAGCGCTTCCTTAGCAGCAACCATGGCCATTTCACAGAGAATGCCCCACTCGTCATTGCTGCGCTCAGGGATATTGGGACGCATACGTTGCGGATCAAGAATGCCTGCTTTATCAATCACAAAGCGGCTTTTGATACCTGAGGCTTTTTCGATAAATGCTGAGCTGGACTCAGGCTTAGCTTCTATAGCGCCACTGGCGATATCTGCCGCATGTTCAGCGTTAAACTGCTGTGACCACGCATTAAACGCCTCAACCAACTCATCATTGGAAATACTTTGTGCAGGCGTAAATAAGCCTGTACCACTGATGACAACTTTCTTCACGGTTAATCCTCTAGATAAGCGGCGTAGCAGGCAGCTGTGCAAACATCACACCGCAGCAGCAGGCAACACCTAATCATTTACCTACAGTATAGGGCAGCTTTACCGCCCTTGAACACCAATGACTACTGGGTCACTTACCTGCTCAACAACCAGCTATACAGCACACTAGATTGGATTTGTAGCAACCCTATTAATCGATCGCAACCACGCGCAGTTCTTTGGGCATTGAGAAGGTGACGTTTTCTGGACGTCCCTCTAACTCCTCAACCACCTGCGCACCCCAGTCACGTAAGCACTCAATCACGCCGCGCACTAAAACTTCTGGCGCTGATGCTCCGGCCGTCACGCCAATCACGGCATTATCAGTAAACCATTCGCGCTTGAGATCTTCAGCACCATCAATCAGATAAGCCGGTGTGCCCATGCGATCGGATAATTCACGTAAGCGATTGGAGTTGGAGCTGTTGGGACTACCCACCACCAGCACGACATCGCAGCCATCGGCCAGTTGTTTCACGGCGTCTTGACGGTTTTGTGTGGCGTAGCAGATATCATCTTTACGCGGGCCACTGATCGCTGGGAAACGCGCTTTCAGGGCATCAATCACCCGACTCGTATCATCCATAGATAAGGTCGTCTGGGTGACAAAAGCTAAACTTTCAGGGTTTTTCACCTTTAAGGTCGCGACATCCGCTTCATCTTCGACCAGATAGATATGCCCACCATGACGCTCATCGTATTGGCCCATAGTGCCTTCAACTTCGGGGTGTCCAGCATGACCGATCAACACACACTCGCGACCATCGTTGCTGTAACGCACCACTTCTAAGTGCACCTTAGTGACTAAGGGGCAGGTAGCATCAAAGACCTTAAGCCCACGATGTTCAGCTTCATCACGCACCGCTTTAGAAACGCCATGCGCACTGAAAATCACAATATTATCGTCGGGGACTTCATCTAATTCTTCAACAAAAATAGCGCCACGCGCACGCAAGTCTTCAACCACAAACTTATTATGCACAACTTCGTGGCGCACATAGATAGGCGGCTCAAACACCTCTAATGCACGGTTTACAATCTCAATCGCACGATCAACACCGGCACAAAAACCGCGTGGATTTGCTAATTTAATGCGCATTAAATACCGCCCTCTACAATGCTAGGTTACGAGTTATAGGTTGCTGTTTTGCACCTTAACAATCTTCACGTCAAAGGTGATCACTTTGCCGGCCAATGGATGGTTAAAGTCCACTGTCACTTGCTGATCGTTAAACTCTTTAATCACACCGGGCATTTCACCGCCCGCGGCATCCTTAAAGATCACCAAGACGCCGTAATCAAGCTCCATATCAGTAAACTGACTGCGCGACATCACCTGCACATTCTGCTGATTGGGCGTGCCAAAAGCCTGCTCAGGCAATACTTGAAAACTGCGCTCATCACCGTCTTTTAAACCAAACAAAACCCGCTCAAAACCCGGTAACAAACTGCTATCGCCAACCGTAAAAGTAGCAGGCTCTTTGTCGAAGTTACTGTCGACTACATCACCGTTGTCAAACTTCAAAGCAAAATGCAAAGTTACTGTGCTGTTTTGCCCAATACGTTGTTCACTCATTGTCCTGCGCTCCAGTTACCTTGCTCGTTGTTGATTTATCGCCGCGAAACATATCTAACGCTAACATCACAGCGCCAAGCGTAATGGCGCTATCGGCAATATTAAAAGCTGGAAAATACCACTGGGTTTTCCAATGTACTAAAATAAAGTCAACCACATGACCTAAGACCACACGATCGTATAAATTACCAATCGCTCCACCTAGAACCAAAACTAAAGCAATCGCCAACCAGGTTTCATTGGCTTTTAAACGCTTAAGCCAGACCACCAGCACAGCACTCACTGCAAAGGCAATCACGGCAAAAAACCAGCGCTGCCAACCACCTTCATTGGCTAGAAAACTAAAAGCTGCGCCGCGGTTATAAGCCAAGGTCCAGCTGAACAGATCAGGGATGACCACAATCTGTTCATACATTTCAAGGTTGGCAACAAACCAATGCTTAGTGATTTGGTCAGCGGCAATCACCAGCACGCTGAGCCATAACCAAGTCAGCTTGCCAAAGCGCGCCGTCATACCGCTGTACTCCCAGCGTTTAACAACAGGTTACGCATAGTGGCGCACTTCGCCTTCGCCATCGAGGTTATCAGCACAACGCGCACAGGCTTCTGGGTGCGCAGCGACTGAACCGACATCAGCACGGTGGTGCCAGCAGCGGGCGCACTTAGGCTCTTCTGATTTGCTGATATGCAGTTTCAGGCCAGCAAATTCAGTGTCCACCGCATCCGCTGGAGCAGCGCTTAAATCGGCGACTTGCGCGGTTGAAGTAATCAAGACAAAGCGCAGCTCATCACCTAAACGATTGAGCTTCTCAGCCAGCGCGGCATCCGCATAGAGCGTCACTTGCGCTTGCAAGTTACCGCCAATCACTTTGGCATTACGCTGATTTTCCAGCTCTTTGTTGACGGCAACTTTAACGTCCATCAACTCAGTCCAGTAGTCGTTGCTAAGCTGGCTATCTGCTGGCAAGCGTGACAAACCTTCATACCAGGTATTCAGGATCACTGACTCGTTACGCTCGCCCGGCAGATGCTGCCAGATCTCATCAGCAGTAAACACTAGGATGGGCGCAACCCAGCGCACTAAAGCTTCAGCAATATGATAGAGCGCAGTCTGGCACGAACGACGTGGCAGGCTGTCAGCACCAGTAGTGTATTGACGGTCTTTAATAATATCTAAGTAGAAACCACCCAACTCTTGCACGCAGAAGTTATGCACTTTCTGGTACACGTTGTGGAAGCGGTATTCGTCATAGGCTTGCGTGATGTCGTCCTGCAAACGCGCTGCAGCATCCACCACCCAACGGTCCAGCTCAATCATTTGCTCAGCTGGCACGCAGTCAGTCGCCGGATCAAAACCATCCAAGTTCGACAGTAAGAAGCGCGCGGTATTACGGATACGACGGTAAGCATCGGCACTGCGCTGCAAAATAGTGTCAGAGACGGCCATTTCGCTGGAGTAGTCGGCTGATGATGCCCATAGACGCAAAATATCTGCACCTAAGCTGTTGTTTACAGTTTGCGGTGCGACTACGTTACCTAATGACTTAGACATCTTCCGGCCTTTCTCATCCACGGTAAAACCATGAGTGAGCAAGCCACGGTATGGCGCATGACCATCAATGGCGCAACCGGTCAGCAAGGACGAGTGGAACCAACCACGGTGCTGGTCTGAACCTTCTAGGTACAAGTCCGCACGCGGGCCTTGTTCATGACCTAGCGGATGCGAGCCACGCAGGACGTGCCAGTGCGTGGTACCTGAGTCAAACCACACATCAAGTGTGTCAGTGACTTTATCGTAATCGGCAGCTTCAGCACCGAGCAACTCAGCAGCATCAAGCTTAAACCACGCCTCGATACCTTCTTTTTCAATGCGTTGCGCAACCTCTTCCATCAACTCCACAGTACGTGGGTGCAATTCGCCAGTAGCTTTATGCAAGAAGAATGGAATCGGCACACCCCAGTTACGTTGGCGTGAAATACACCAGTCCGGACGGCCGGCAATCATATTATGCAGGCGCGCTTTACCCCAGGCAGGGGTGAATTGGGTTTCTTCAATCGCTGCTAATGCACGTGTACGTAAAGCGTCACCGGCTTCTGGCTGCTTATCCATGCCGACAAACCACTGTGCGGTCGCACGGTAAATCAGCGGAGTTTTGTGACGCCAGCAGTGCATATAGCTGTGTTCAATGGTGTGATGCTTAAGTAACGCACCGACTTCTTCGAGCTTCTCAACAATGCTTGCGTTAGCTTTCCAGATAAACTGGCCGCCAAAGAATGGCAGATCAGCCACATAGACACCGTTACTTTGCACTGGGCTGAGAATGTCATCATTGCTCATGCCGTAACGCTTACAGGTGTAAAAGTCATCCTCACCATAGGCAGGCGCCGAGTGAACGATACCAGTACCGGCATCCAGCTCAACATAGTCAGCCAAGTAAACCGGTGCAACACGCTCGTAAAACGGGTGGTTGAACTCTAATAGCTCTAACGCTTCACCATTGGTGCGGGCAATCACTTCACCCTCAAGACCATAACGCGCTAAGCACTCTTCGACCAAGGTGTCGGCTAACAATAGGATTTTGTCGCCCACATCCACCAACGCATACACTGCTTCTGGGTGCACGTTCAGCGCTTGGTTACCTGGAATGGTCCATGGCGTGGTGGTCCAAATCACAATCTGTACGTTTTTAGTCAACTCTGGCAGCGCGAAAGCCTGTGCCAGCTTGCCCAAATCGGCACTATTAAAGCCCACATCAATGGCTTCAGAGCGTTTGTCTTGGTATTCAACTTCAGCTTCAGCCAATGCTGAACCACAGTCAAAACACCAGTTCACAGGTTTTAGCCCTTTAAAAACAAAACCGCCTTCAACCATTTTTGCTAAAGCGCGTACTTCACCGGCTTCGTTGGCAAAGTCCATGGTTTTGTAGGGATTATCCCAATCACCGACCACACCTAAGCGAATAAACTCAGCCTTCTGACCTTCAACTTGCTCACCAGCATAAGTACGGCACAGTTCACGCACTTTATCTGCAGGTAAATTCTTACCGTGGGTGACTTCAACTTTGTGCTCAATCGGCAGACCATGGCAGTCCCAACCCGGCACATAAGGCGCATCAAAGCCTGCCAAGGTTTTACTGCGCACAATCATATCTTTAATGACTTTATTCACCGCATGACCAATGTGAATATTGCCGTTTGCATACGGAGGGCCGTCATGCAAAATAAAACGTGGTCGACCTTCGCCAATCTGGCGCATTCTCTGATACAGGTTAATACTATCCCAGTGCTCCAACATCTTTGGCTCACGGTTGGGCAGGCCTGCCTTCATCGGAAATGCCGTTTTCGGCAGGTTAAGCGTCGCTTTATAGTCGGTCATGTTTATTCCAAGTCACTCATTAAAGGGTGTGAAAATGCTGCCAAAGTGTGTTTGCCTGCGCAATATCGGCGGCAATTGCCTCTTGTAGTTGAGGCAATGATTCAAAACGTTGCTCGTTACGGATCTTTTTTAGAAAGGTAACAGCAATGTGCTGGCCATATAAATTGCCAGAAAAACTCAATAAATGTACTTCAAGATGTGCTTTTTGATCGCTATCCACGGTTGGACGCGTGCCTATATTAGCAACTCCAGGCACATGTCGCCCACTTTGCAACTGCGCCAAGACCAAGTACACGCCATGCAAGGGTGCGCGATGGCGATTAAGCTGCACGTTAGCAGTCGGCGCATTTAAGGTGCGACCCAGCTTTTTACCATGCATCACGCGGCCATCAATTTGGTAAGGACGTCCGAGTAAGCGCTCAGCTAAAGGAAAGTCAGCTGCAGCTAAAGCCGCGCGCACACGGGTGCTGCTCACGCGCTGCTGATCAATTTCGATGGTTGCTGTCGGTTCTACGCTAAAGCCACA
>DATERP010000031.1:0-3821 GCA_035271385.1 Thiopseudomonas sp.
CCGGCGGTGATGCGTTTGGATGCTGAGCACAGTCTGGCCAGTGAGTGCGCTGTGACTGTGATTCAGCCCGAAGATGATGAAGTGATTGCCCCTGAGTTGGTCTATCAGTGGTCGGCTGCATTCAATCAGCCACATGAGCTGCTAAAAGTGGCAGAATGTGGTCACTTTTTCCATGGTCGACTGCCCGAGCTAAAACAGCTGGTGGCCGAACGCCTTTAATTTTTAGTCTTGATTGAGTACAACATGAGCACGCGAGTTTTAACTGGAATTACTACCACTGGCACGCCGCATTTGGGTAACTACGCTGGCGCAATTCGTCCAGCCATTGCGGCCAGCCAAGTCGATAATGTTGAGTCGTTTTACTTTTTAGCCGACTACCATGCGCTGATTAAATGTGACGATCCGGCACGTATTCAGCGTTCACGCTTAGAAATCGCCGCCACTTGGCTGGCTGGTGGTTTGGATTATGAGCGCGCAACTTTTTATCGTCAGTCGGATATTCCAGAGATTACTGAGCTGACTTGGCTGCTGACCTGTGTCGCTTCTAAAGGTTTGCTCAACCGTGCGCATGCTTACAAAGCCTCTGTGGATCAAAACGAAGCGGGCGGTTTAGACCCTGATGCTGGTGTCACTATGGGTTTGTTTAGCTACCCGGTGTTGATGGCCGCGGATATCTTGATTTTTAACGCTAACAAAGTACCCGTTGGTCGTGATCAGGTGCAGCACGTGGAAATGGCGCGGGATATTGGTCAGCGCTTTAACCATTTGTTTGGTCAAGGTAAAGAGCTGTTTACCATGCCACAAGCGGTGATCGAAGAAGATGTCGCCACTTTGCCTGGTTTAGACGGGCGTAAGATGTCAAAAAGTTATGACAATACCATTCCATTGTTTTCCTCGAGTAAAGAGCTGAAAAGCGCGATTTCACGGATTGTCACTGACTCTAAACTACCGGGCGAGCCTAAAGATCCCAACGATTCGCATCTGTTTACCTTGTATCAGGCCTTTTCTACCCATGCTGAGCAAGCCAGCATGCGCGCTGATTTAGAGGCCGGTTTAGCTTGGGGCGATGCCAAGCAGCGTTTGTTTACTTTGTTGGATGAGCAATTGGCTGAGCCGCGCGAGCGCTACCACGCCTTTATGTCCAAGCCCAATGAGCTGGAAGACATCTTACAAGCCGGTGCCATCAAGGCGCGTAAAGTGGCCACGCCTTTCTTGCAAGAACTGCGTGAAGCCGTGGGTCTGCGCAGTTTTGTTGTGCCCGGTGCGGATGTCACCACCAGTAAGAAAAAAGCCAAAAAAGCCAGTCGCGTGGTCAGCTTTAAAGATGACGAAGGGTTTCGCTTTCGTATCTTAAGCAGCAAGGGTGAGGACTTGTTGTTGTCCAAAGCCTTTGCCGATGGCCGTGGTGCTGGCGTGGCCTCTAAGCATGTGCAGAGTGCAGGTGATGATTTAGACATTCGCCAAGTCGATCAGCAGTTGAGCATTTGGCTGGATGGCGAATGCATCGCACAAAGCGCGCAGTACAGCAGCGACGAGCTGTGTGCCGAAGCCTTAGCTGAGTTGCGCAGCGCCTTAGCGTAACGCAGTGTTTGGGTTATCGTAGGGCGGGCATTTATGCCCGCGTGAAGCATTCATATTGTCGTTATCGTAGGGCGTGCATTAGGAATTCGTAGTGACGCTGTAGGGGCTTGCAAACACACCACCGTCTTTGCGAGGAGCGTAGCGACGTGGCAATCCATGGTTGGGTATCACGCTGGATATTGAACGTGTTACAGGCATAAAAAAACGGAGCTGATAGGCTCCGTTTTTGTTGAATCGCTTGGATCTTATGAACCCATTTGCTTCTCTTTGATCTCTGCTAATGTTTTGCAGTCGATGCACAGAGTTGCCGTTGGGCGTGCTTCGAGACGGCGAATGCCGATTTCGACGCCGCAGGCATCACACCAGCCGTAATTATCTTCTTTGATCAGTTCGATAGTTTCGTCAATTTTCTTAATCAGCTTGCGCTCGCGGTCACGCGTACGTAGTTCAAGGCTGAACTCTTCTTCTTGGCTGGCACGGTCTGCTGGATCAGGGAAGTTCGCCGCTTCGTCCTTCATATGAGTCACGGTGCGATCCACTTCTTCCATTAATTCCTGTTTCCAGTTGTTTAGAAGATTAGTGAAGTGAGCGCGCATCTTTTCGCTCATATACTCTTCGTCTTTACCTAGTTCATAAGGCACGAAAGTATTGTCTAATTGGCTGCTTTGTTTTTCTATAGTCTTGGGCATAGGTCCGCCTCTCAAACGCTCTAAATCACTACGTAGTAAGCCCTAATCAGTTCCCTGAATAACGACCTCTACGCTCACAAGCGGGCGAACTTACCAGAAACTGGCAGAGTACGCTAGCTTATTTTGCGCCAAGTGCGGCTTTGTTGGACGGATGAGCTGTCTAGTGGCTTAAAGTCTTACTCCACTAGGCGTCCGTGCAGGGTGAAGGGTTTGGCCTCTTCAATAAACACATCAACAAACTGACCAATCAAGCTGGGGTTGTTACTGCGGAAATACACGATACGGTTGTTCTCGTTACGTCCCTGCAATAAGCCTGGATCTTTCTTGGCGTAATCATTCACCAAAATACGCTGTACGGTGTTGGCCATACGACGGGTATGGGCAAAGCCTTGTTGCTGCAAGCGGTGTTGCAGTAAACCTAAACGGTGCTTGATCACTTCTTCTGGCGTGTCATCTTTCAACTCCGCCGCCGGCGTACCCGGGCGTGGGCTGTAGATAAAGGAGTAGGAGAAGTCAAAATCCACATCGGCAACCAATTGCATGGTTTGCTCAAAATCTTTTTCGGTTTCACCGGGGAAGCCAACAATAAAGTCCGAGCTGATGAGAATATCCGGCACAGCAGCTTTGAGTTTACGAATCCGTGATTTGTACTCAAGGGCGGTGTGGTTGCGCTTCATCGCCGATAAAATACGGTCTGAACCTGATTGCACCGGTAAGTGCAGGTATTTGGCCAGCTTGGGAATATTAGCGTGCGCATCAATCAGTGAGTCGGAAAACTCCAGTGGGTGCGAGGTCATATAGCGGATGCGATCAATCCCGTCGATTTCTGCCACCAGACGAATCAACTCGGCAAAGTCAGCGATATCACCATTGCCAATGTCACCGCGGTAACCATTCACGTTTTGACCGAGTAGGGTCACTTCGCGCACACCGTGTTCTGCTAGGTGACGGATTTCTTTCAGTACATCCTGCAGCGGACGGCTGACTTCTTCACCACGGGTATAAGGCACCACACAGAAACTGCAGTACTTGCTGCAACCTTCCATCACCGACACATAAGCGCTGGGGCCATCAATGCGCGGCTCAGGTAAGCGGTCAAACTTCTCAATTTCCGGGAAGGAGACATCCACTTGCGCTTTACCGGTTGCGCGCGCGGCATCAATCATTTCGGGTAAGCGGTGCAGAGTTTGTGGACCAAACACCACATCGACATAAGGTGCACGCTCACGCAGCGCTTTACCTTCCTGACTGGCAACACAGCCGCCGACGGTAATCACTAAATCTGGATTTTCCAGCTTCAGTTCGCGCCAACGGCCCAGCTGAGAATAGACTTTATCTTGCGCACGTTCACGAATGGAGCAGGTGTTGAGCACGATGATATCGGCATCCGCTGCATCCTTGGTGGTCTCAATGGCTTGGTGTTCGCCCAATAAATCCACCATGCGCGAGCTGTCATACTCGTTCATTTGGCAGCCGTGGGTTTCGATATACAATTTTTTAGCCATGAGATAACGCGCCTACAGATAAAGACAATAGCCGCATATTATGGAA
>DATERP010000032.1:0-18099 GCA_035271385.1 Thiopseudomonas sp.
TAATGCAGCAATCGCGCAATGCTGGACGCAATCTAAGCACGCGTGAGTTAACCGCGATGGTCAATCGAGATGAAGCCTTTATCCTTGATATTCGTCCGAAAAAAGACTTTATTACCGGTCATATTGTCGGCTCAGTGAATATTAGCAATGATCAGTTGAAAACTCGTATGGGTGAGCTGGAAAAGCACAAAGATAAAACTATTATCGTCGTATGTGCGTCTGGCATTAATGCTGGTGGTGCATGTTCTGAACTTAAAAAAGCAGGCTTTACCGCAGCACGTCTTTCCGGTGGTATTACCGGCTGGCGCAGTGAAAACCTGCCAGTGGTGAAATAAAATGGCTAAAGTAATTATTTATTCCAGCGACTGGTGCCCCTTTTGTACTCGCGCCAAGACTTTGCTGAGCAATAAGGGTGTGAAGTTCGAAGAGATCCGTGTGGATGGTAAGCCTGATGTGCGCGCTCAAATGGCCGAAAAAGCCGGGCGTACCTCGGTGCCGCAAATTTGGATTGATGAACTGCACGTCGGCGGCTGTGATGAGCTGTTTGCATTGGAGCGTGGCGGTAAGCTTGACGCTTTACTAGCCTAATACATACTGGAGTATCAGTGCGTACAGTACACGATGCGCTACGCACTGACATATACTCAATACATATTAAGAATGAAGGGATATTAGATACATGACTGAGCACAATAACAACGCAGCCGCTGCACAAGAGCCCACTTCACAGTTTTCTTTACAGCGTATTTATGTCAAAGATTTATCCTTTGAAGCACCAAAAAGCCCTGAAGTGTTCCGTGAAGAGTGGAATCCAAATATTGAGTTGGATCTCAACACCCGTCAGCGCGCTCTTGAAGGCGACTTTCATGAAGTCGTACTGACGATCACCGTAACGGTTAAAACCGGTGAAGAAGTTGCCTTTATTGCAGAAGTACAGCAAGCCGGTATTTTCTTAGTACAAGGTTTAGATGACGCTTCACAAGGTCATGCATTGGGTGCGTTCTGCCCAAGTATCTTGTTCCCTTATGCGCGTGAAACCCTCGACAGCTTAGTGGTACGTGGTTCTTTCCCTGCCTTGATGTTAGCGCCTGTTAACTTCGACGCTCTGTATGCACAAGAGTTACAGCGCATGCAGTCCGGTGCAGAAGTTCAAGCTTAAGTTTCAGTCTGCTGATTATGCTTGTGTTGTCTAAGTTCAGATTGAGCTTAGGCAGCGCGCAAGCACGTTATGGTTACCTCGGGAGTCAGTCATGAGTAAAGTGAGTGTGTTGGTGGTTGATGATGCATTATTTATTCGCGACTTATTGAAGAAGAGTTTGCGCGCTAACTTCCCAGGTATTCAGATTGAAGAAGCTGTGAATGGCCTTAAAGCCAAACAGATTTTAAGTAATCAAAGTTTTGATTTGATTTTATGTGATTGGGAAATGCCAGAAATGAGCGGCTTAGAGCTGCTTGAATGGTTTCGCCAGCAGCCACAGTTTAAAACGGTGCCCTTTATTATGGTGACCAGTCGTGGTGATAAAGAAAATGTCGTACAGGCAATTCAAGCCGGCGTGACTGATTATGTTGGTAAACCCTTCACCCAAGAACAACTCACCAGCAAAGTGACTAAAGCGTTAACCCGCAGTGGACGTTTAGCCGCTCTAGCCGCCTCGGCGCCGGTTAAAGCGCTGAGTACAGGTGTGAGCAATGATTCTTTATCTGTACTGACAGGTCAAAAGCCAGCGGCTCCTGCAGCCCAGCCTGCTATGCAGCAGCCTGTGAGCTCACCTTTACTGGCTGGCGCTGCTGCTCCGAAACCGGCCGCCAAGCAGCGCGCAACAGTTGCCGCGCCTGCTGCAGCGAGCAGTGGGGTACGTGGCCAAGGTCAGGGACGCTTGCGCTTATCCAATGGTGAGTTTGTCTGTGTGATTAAAGCGCTGAGCCTTAAAGATGCCTTGTTAGTGGTTAAGCGTACTGCCAATCTGCCGCAAGTTTTAGACAGTGCTGTCTTGGATCTAGAGCAAGGTGAAGAAGCTGAAGTAGCACGCTTAAACGCTTATGTGCATTCAGTGAGTGCTTTAGAAGCTAAGCCTGACAGTGAGTGGTTGCAGGTCAATTGCCGTTTTGTAGATAGTGATCCGAAAAAGATGGATTACCTTTCGCGCTTAATTGCGCGTGGTACCACCCAGCGCCACTTCAGCCCGGGCGCCTAATCGCTGGTTGCTGTTACCTGGTCTCTACTGCTTGCGCCAACTCGGTCACACTTATCAGTCTATTAATTGCCAGCCACACAGAGACTGCTATGGTGTAAAGCAGGCTTGTGGATGGGGTGTTTGATGTCTAAGAAAATTCTAGCCGTGCTCTGTACTGCGCTGCTCAGTAGCCAGAGCTACGCCATTACTGTGTATAAATATACTGACGCCAATGGTGTAGTGACTTATACCGATCAGGTGCAAACCGGTGCTCAAGTGTTTGTGTTTAATGATCGTATGGTTGAGCGCATTGAAAACGATATCAAGCTCACTACTCGTCAACAAGATCATGGCGCAACCTTGTTATTGCGCAATAATTTACATGCACCCGTTGAGGTTGAATTAGTCCTCGAACAGCAAGCTAATATTGCCGGTGGCATACAGGCGCCATTGCGCAAGGTTTTGCCTGCGCGCAGTACCACAACCTTAGTGACCTTGTTGCCAAATAATCCAGCACAGCCAGTACAGTACAGGCCTAAGTTGCGCCATGCTGTGGGTGATCCAAGCTTGCTACCTACGACCAGTCAATACCCTTTACCCTGGCGCGGTGGACCGTTTCGTCTCACTCAAGGTGCTAATGGTAAATACAGCCACTTCACTCCTCAAAGTCGCTATGCCTTAGATATCGCCATGCCGGAAGGTACGCCCATAGTGGCCGCGCGCGGTGGCGTGGTGGTTAAAATTGAGAATCAGCAAACGGGGCGCGGTAGCAATCCTGCGGGTAACTTTGTGCGTATTGTGCACGATGACGGCACCATGGGTGTGTATTTGCATCTGCAAAAAGGCTCGGTGGGCGTCACGCAAGGGCAGCGTGTTACGCAAGGCTCATTGCTGGCGCGTTCTGGCAATACCGGTAATAGTACCGGGCCGCACTTACACTTTGTCGTGCAGCGCAATATAGGTTTAGCAGTCGAGTCGATTCCATTCGACTTTAATCAGCCGGTCAATAGCTTGCCAAACTTTGCTGTAGGCGGCGAATAGGCTGAGTTTATAGTCTGGATTGCTGCGCTTAACCTGCAAAAGTATAGTGCGCAATAATGCCGAGTAAAATAGCAAAACCGGCCCAGTGATTATGTAAGAACGCTTCCAGTGATGATTGCGCATCGCGTTGACGAGTGTGGCGAAACTCCCAGATAAAGCATGCTGCAGCGCCTAGCAGACCTAAATAAAAGTAACCGCCCATCCCAAAGCTATTGCCCGCTAACAGCAGTAAAAATAGCGCGCCAGCTTGTAGGCTCAGAATAATCGCGCGATCTGCGCTGCCAAATAAGACGGCAGTGGACTTAACCCCAATTTTTAAATCATCCTCGCGGTCGCTCATGGCGTAGTAGGTGTCATAAGCAATGGTCCATAGTAGATTAGCCAGATAAATCAGCCATACAGCGCTGGGTACCGAGCCTTTCTCTGCACTAAAGGCCAGTAAAATACTGCATGAATAGGCTGCGCCAAGAGCGACCTGTGGGTAATGGGTATAGCGTTTAGTAAAAGGGTACAGCGCAGCTAAACCAACAGCTAAAAAGGCCCAGTAGACGGTTTGCGTGCTGGTAAAAAGCACCAATACAAAGCTGATTGCAATCAGGGTCGCAAAAGCTATCAGAGCTTCTTTAGCAGTGACTCTGCCGGTGACAATGGGGCGGCCCTTGGTGCGTGCCACATCACCATCAATGCCACGGTCAGCAAAGTCATTAATGGCACAGCCGGCTGAGCGCATTAAAATCACACCCAGGATAAAAATGATCAGGTTCTTGAAACTCGGTGCGCCATCGCCGGCAATCCATAGAGCCCAGAGTGTGGGCCACATCAGCAGATAAATACCGATGGGGCGGTCCAGGCGCAGCAACTGAATAAAATCCCAAGCGCGAGGGTGCAGACAATTGAAGGATTTTAATAGTTGTAGATACATACAAGGCTCCGTGAGACAGGCTGTGAAGGGTAATACTTAAAGAGTATTAAAGTCTAAATGTTGAGTATCTTGCCAAAGTTGTGGCAGAAAAACTTCAGCGACCAGTACTCCTAAGGTGTTTTTAGTAAAACATGAGCGGCGCGCCCATACCCTTGTGTGCTGCTGTGTCAGAGATTGCACCTGCGCAGGTAGCTCTTGGCTGGGCAAGCGACGAATATACATAGCGCCACGGTTAAAAGCTGGTTGGCTAAATAAAATGGCACCCAGCGAGCGCGTACCTAATTGGCTGATATCAAAATCAGAATTGGATAAAGCCGCTTGACTGGCCACGCTACGGGCAAAGATCCAAGGCTTTGCACCGTCGCACAACAGCACTTCGCGCACCCAACCACAACTGCCGTCGCTGATATGCAGTGTTTGGCATTCGTCTGCAGTCAGTGTTTGCCAGCCTTCTGCGAGCAGCTTCACGGTAAAAGCGCTACTGCACAACTGGGTTAAGCGTTGCGTGAGCGAGCCTTGATCAAACAGCCAATCATTCAGCTCGGCGCAATGTGTGGGAGTTGTCTGCCAGTTGCTGGTCAGAGTCTTGGGCGCAGTAATGGGCACGGTACGGGCTACTTACTAGAAATGTTGCACGAGTTTAGCACGGCTGTGGCTATGGTTTTAGTGTGCGATGGCTGGAATCGAGTAACTGATGTGGGGTCTGTGTGCTGGCGCTCAGTAGATAAATAATCTCAAGACTGGTCAGTCAAGAATTGGCATGCCATGCTTTAGCTCTGTGCATAGTGCACGCGTTATATTATATCTAATAAAAAACAAGTGAGGCGGGATATGCTTAAACCAGAATTGGTTGCAGCCATTGCAGATAAAACTAATCTTAGCAAAGACCAAGCAGGCCAACTGCTGAATACGCTATTAGAAGAAATCACCCATGCACTGGCCAAGGATGACTCTGTAACCTTGATTGGTTTTGGCTCTTTTGTACGACGTCATCGTGGCGCACGTACGGGTAAAAACCCACAAACCGGTGAGCCGCTCACAATTAAGGCCAGTAATACCGTGGCTTTTAAACCCGGTAAGCAATTAAAAGATGCTGTAGCGCAAAGCTAATAACACCGCATACCCTGCAGAAATAAAGCAATACGTGCAGGGCAAGGCAGTCATACCTCTGATGACAGTACAACCCTTATTGCCTAATAAGCACAACTCAGCACTTGGAACTTTTGATGAAATTTCGTTTTTTACTTTGGGTGCTTGGCCGCATGATGAGCAAGGCCAGCAAGACTAATAGCGCTTTCCAGCAGCAGTTGGACGGTAAAGACTTAACCTTTATGTTGCATACACTGGACGGTAAAGTTGCACGCCACTTTGTGGTGGCTAATAACCGTGTTGAAAGCCGCTCGGGCCTAGCTCAAAACCCAGCTTTCTCTATTGGTTTTAAAGATTCAGCCTTTGGTTTTGCTACGCTGCAAGCAAAAAATAAGCAACTGGCCTTTATGCAGGGCATTCAGGATAAAAATATTCAGATTCAAGGCAACACCATGCTGGTGATGTGGTTCCAAGGCTTAATGAAATACTTAATGCCGAAAAAAGCTAAGCCAAAAACTCCATAATAGAAAAATTCAGCAGCGCCCTACAATTCAGTACGCTGCTCAATTGTAGGGCGCTGCTGAAATATTATTGCTGCTCGTTAAACCTATATTGCAAAGCTTCGGCAAGGTGTCCGCGAGCAATAGCCGTACTGTTGTCTAAGTCAGCTAAAGTGCGCGCCACTTTGAGCACTCTATGGGTGGAGCGTAAGGATAAGTTTAGGCGCTCGCTGGCTTGTTCCAGCCAGATACGGTCGTTATCTAGCAGAACGCAATGTTCGCGTAAGGCGTTTAAGTCGAGTTGCGCATTGCTGCAGCCTTGACGCCTTAGTTGCCGCTCGCGTGCCGCGCAGACCTGTTCTACAGCCTGAGCTGAGCTGGTGCCTGGATCTTTTGGCTGGCGTAAGGATGTAGCCTCACGTGCGACACTAATATGTAAGTCAATGCGGTCAAGCAGAGGCCCTGAGAGCTTGTTGCGATAACGCTGCACTTGTTCTGGGGTACAGCGACAGCGCCCGTTGGGATCACCAAAATAGCCACAAGGGCAGGGGTTCATCGCCGCTACCAATTGAAAACGTGCAGGAAAGCGTACTTTGCTATGGGCGCGAGCAATCACAATATAGCCAGACTCTAATGGCTCACGCAGTACTTCTAATACTTTGCGATCAAATTCAGGCAGCTCATCCAGAAATAAAATACCTTGATGGGCCAAGCTGATTTCACCTGGTCGTGGCCGCGCACTGCCACCCACTAACGCAGGAGCCGAAGCGCTGTGATGGGGCTGGCGAAAGGGGCGTTGTGGCCAACTGCGTAAAGGCTCAATACTGACCACCGATTGTACGGCTGCCACTTCCAAGGCTTCGCTTTCAGTTAAGGGTGGTAATAAACCGGGCAAGCGACTGGCCAGTAAGGTTTTTCCGGTACCGGGCGGCCCGCTTAAAAGCAGATTATGTTGACCCGCCGCGGCCACCACCAAAGCACGTTTGGCTGCATGCTGGCCTTGTACTTCAAGTAGGTCAGGGTAGCAGGGTGGTCGTGCAACTAAGCCTTGTGATTGATAGGGCTGCAGAACTTGCTGTTGATTAAAATGACTGACCAACTCCAGTAAGTGTTCAATGGCATAGACTTTTAAACCGCTGGCCAGACAGGCTTCTTCGGCATTCTCCAAAGCCACCACTAAAGCACGGCCGGCATCGCGTGCGGCCAAAGCGGCAGGTAATACACCACGCACCGGTCGCACGTGACCAGAGAGGGCGAGCTCGCCCAAGCATTCAAAGTTGTCTAGGCAGCCGCCGGGCAGTTGTGCGCTGGCCGCCAGCAAGCCTAGGGCTATGGCTAAATCAAAGCGCCCACCTTCTTTGGGTAGGTCAGCTGGCGCTAAGTTTAAAGTGATACGTTTACGTGGAAACTCCAGTGCACTGTTTAAAATGGCACTGCGTACACGGTCTTTGCTTTCGCGTACGGCGGTTTCGGGTAAACCGACGATGGTCAGTGATGGCAAACCATTGGTGAGATGAATTTCCACGCTGACAGCGGGGGCTTCCACACCAATTTGCGCCCGGCTATGGATAATAGCGAGAGACATAGATCCTCCTTGATCATATGTAAATAAAACGCCGCCTCATCAATCTGGCGGTAAAATCTGACTTAAGCCTGTGGTGTTTGTCTGAGTTGCTCTTCGAGTGCCGCCACAGTGCTTTCTAGCGCCTCTAGACGTGCACGGGTGCGCGCTAGGACTACCATTTGACTGTCAAACTCTTCACGGCTGACTAAATCCAGCTTGCTGAATGTGCTTTGTACTAAGGCTTTGAATTGGGCTTCAATTTCAGCGCGCGGCAATGGCATGTCGCTACCTAATAAACGTCCGGCATGGGTGCTGAGGCTATCCAGTAAGGCTTTGGGCGGTAACATAATGGTATTCCTTAAAAATTATGATTTCAGTTTAGCACGTCATGGCGAATATGAATCTTTCGCAAAGCCAAGAGAAGCAGGGCAATCTTGAGTATAATGTTTGGCTTTAATAGCGGCCGATTGTTGTTTGGGCAAATGATGTGTTGTGTTTATCGGCTTGCTCAAATAATGTGTTTGCCAACTGTGTTATTACATGTGTCGATGCGCCAGTCACCCTGCTAGGCTAGTGCGTCTAGATAGGTTCACCATTGACTTGAATGGTAAGTCATTTAATCTCGGAGAGACCGTATGAAATTAGTTACCGCCATCATCAAACCTTTCAAACTGGATGATGTACGCGAAGCATTATCGGAAATTGGCGTGCAAGGTATTACCGTGACTGAAGTTAAAGGCTTTGGTCGTCAAAAAGGCCATACCGAACTGTACCGTGGTGCTGAGTATGTTGTGGATTTCTTACCAAAAGTGAAAATTGAAGTGGCGATTGCTGCAGCACAATTGGATCGTGTCATTGAGGCCATCAGTAAAGCGGCCAATACCGGCAAAATTGGTGATGGTAAAATCTTTGTGACTGCCCTTGAGCAAGCGGTACGTATTCGTACAGGTGAGACGGGTTCAGACGCAATCTAAACAGATGGCTAGTGTGTTAAACATGATTTAGCAGAGTAAAATCAAGCATAATCTACTCTGTATTTATACGACTAAGGCGTAGCTCTAAAAAGGGTTGCGCCTTAGTCTTTTTTACGCCTAAATATAGGCTCTATGACGGGTAAGCAAGCTGTTTTTATAAAAATTAAAAAAGAAGCTTTTCCCATGGTTATTTTCTTTTTATCACACTAGAATGCGCGCCCAACGCATCACAGTGATTGCCAGTTGGCGACGGTCGTTGTGCTCTACACAGAGTGTTGCCATCCAGTATTGCTGTAGTGATGCGAAACCCAATTCAGGTGCTAAATACGATTAGCGCCCCGATTTAAAACTATCTTGCTGAAGGCAGGCTTGAGGTTGACTATGTTTGATGATGAGTTAGAAACAGACGATTTAGATGTGGTGGACGATAGCGATCTAGATACTGATGATATCAGTTTGGACGATGTTGAAGACACTGATGAGATTGATGATGGTGAAGTAGACGACAGTCTGGATGATGGTTCTGATGCTGTTGTAGCGCCAGTACGTGCTAAAGCCAAAGCTAAAACAGCGATCAATGAAGATGATTTGCCATCCGTTGAGGCCAAGCAGAAAGAGCGTGATGCGCTGGCCAAGGCCATGGAAGAGTTTTTATCACGTGGTGGTAAAGTACAAGAAGTCGACAACAAAATTGATGTGTAAGTGCGGCAATTAGTATGAACCAAGCAACGATCAAGAGCTGTTTAGAGCCTGATCGTTGTGTGGTGATTGTGTTTGCTTGCAGCGAATCAGTCTTTTAGTGCCTTGTAACGTTCGTTTAATTCAGCGCGAATGGCGCGACGTTGTTGGGCGTTAGCAAAGCGTCTGATTTCATCTTCAGTGCTGGGCGTTAGTTTTGGCACTTCGACAGTTTTACCGTTGCCATCAATAGCTACCATAGTGAAAAAGCAACTGTTGGTGTGGCGCACTAGTTTTTCATGAATATTTTCAGTAATAACTTTAATGCCCACTTCAAGTGATGTGCGGCCGGTGTAGTTGACTGATGCTAAAAAAGTGACCAGCTCGCCCACATGAATAGGCTGGCGAAAGGTGACTTGATCCACGGATAACGTGACGACATAGCAACCTGCAAAACGGCTGGCACAGGCATAGGCCACTTCATCTAAGTATTTCAGCAAGGTGCCACCGTGCACGTTACCCGAGAAGTTAGCTTTATCTGGGGTCATTAAAACGGTCATGCTCAGTGTTGAGGATCCGGCTATCATAATGTTCTCTTATTCTTGTATAGATCGCGTTAAGTAAATCAGAGTAAAAAGCAATGCTACTTTACTCTGATGTCAGTCAGCTTTCCAGCCACACGTCGCGCACCCAGTGCCAAACGCTTTCCCAGGTTTCATCTTGCATTTCTTGTGACTCTTCATCCCAAGCAAAGACTTCGCCTTCTTCGTCATCCACCACATAGTAAATCGGAGCGTCATAACACAGGGGTATCAGGTTGCGGGGTAAGCCCAGATCCCATGCCGTTGAGGTCACTTCCGGTAAATAGGTGTGCGAGTGTGGGTCACTGGCCGTGACTGGCTCTAAGCGGCCATAGACCACGTCACTGACGGTCAGTAAAAACTCACGCAAAGCAAAGGGCAGATGGATCAGGATTTGTTCTTGGATTTCAACAAGGCACTCTTCGTCAGGTAATTCTAGCGCTACCGGAACAGGCTCGTTGCGCTCACGCAGTTCATCAATAACTTCTTCCACGGCGTTCTACCCTCGTTATTACATGGCGTATTAAACAACTAAAGCGGCGCCGTAGATCGGTCGCCGCTTTAGAGTGCACTCAAAGAATATTAAGCGTTTTGACGAATGCCAGCGATCAACCAAGGCTGGTTTTCACCGTTAGCACGCTCCATACGCCAGCTTTCGCTGAACGCTTCACCTTGATCAAAGCGTGAAGTTTTTGCCACACCATGGAAAGTGATAGTTGCAACTGTGATGGTGCTTTCTTCTTCAACACTGTCGAGCTCAACGCTCAGATCATCAATGTAGGTGGACTGCATGCCATCGCCTAAGCTGTTGCGTTCCTCGGTGAGGAATTTCAGTAGCTCAGGTGTCACAAACTCAGCGATCTGCTCCATTTCATTGGCATCCCAATGCTGTTGCAGCGAATTGAAGTGACCTTCAGCGGCTTGCAAGAAGCTGGTTTCATTAAACCACGCTGGTGCGTTAATCACGGGCTTGCTAATGGTGGCAACTGGGGCTGTCGTGCCAAAGATGTTTTGTGCTGGCGTATGCGCTTCGCGCTGCATGGCTGGACCACCGGCAGTGGCAGCTTGCGGCATTTGTCTGCGACGGCTGGCAATAAACTTAAAGATGACAAAGGCAATCAGGCCAAAAATCAGCATGTCCATGATTTGTAAGCCTTCAAAACCTCCACCCATAAACAAAGAGGCCAATAAACCACCGGCCGCTAGACCCATCAGCATCCCGCCGATGCCACCGAAAGCAGGTTTAGCACCTGCGGCTGGCGCTGCTTTAGCGGGTGCTGCTGGTTTTTGTTGCTGCTGTTGCGCGGCTGGGCGCTGCTTCATGCCGCCAAAGGATTTACCACCGCCAAAACGGCGTGCTTCCGCATCTAGGCTGAAACTAAAGCTTAAAAACAGCGCTAAGGCTATTGTGAGAAAACGTTGCATAAAGTGACCTTTTATTATCAGGTTAATTTAAGCAGTCGGCTGAGTAGTACAGCCGACTGCTATAAAGGTGTAAGTCAGTTAGTAAACTATAGGTTTGCGCTTAATCGCGCCAGTTATACAGTTCTTTTTCTGAAATTTCGTGCATCAAAGTAATTTGCTTTTGGAATGCTTGCATCGAATCCCAAATACGGCGATTGAGCTCACTTTTGCTGGCTAAATCTTCCAGTACTTTAGCGGACTCATCTTGCATCGCTTGCAGCACTTCATCGGGAAAACGGCGTAACTGCACATCTGCATCTTTTAATTCAGCTAAAGCACGGGCGTTGTTCCAAGTGTAATCATCAAGCATATCGGCGTTACCAGCACGAATGGCTTCAGTGACAATGGCTTGCAGATCAGCCGGTAAGCTGTTCCATGCCTCTTGGTTAATAATCAGTTCCAGTACCGCCTGCGGCTCTTGCCAGCCGGGGTAGTAATAGTATTTTGCAGCTTTGTGCAGGCCAAAGGCTAGATCGTTGTAAGGGTTGACCCAGTCTGAAGCATCAATAGCGTTAGTCTGCAGAGCAGTAAATACTTCGCTGCCTGGCAAATTCACTGTGGTGGCACCTAAGCGATCCAGTACGTCACCGCCCAGACCTGGCATACGAATCTTCAGACCTTTAATATCGTCTAAGCTGTTGATCTCTTTGTTAAACCAACCGCCCATTTGCATGCCAGAGTTACCAATGGCAAAGGGCTTAACACCGAAAGGTGCGTAGGCTTCTTCCCACAGCTTTAAACCCTCGCCTTTATGCAACCAAGCGTTCATTTCAATGGCGGATAAACCAAAAGGCACTGAAGTAAAGAATTGTGCCGTATCGGTTTTACCTTTCCAGTAATAGGCAGCGCCATGACCCATGTGCGCGGTGCCGCGCGAGACTGCATCAAAGACTTCCAGTGGCGGTACTAGTTCACCACCAGCGTAGACTTTAATGGTTAGGCGACCATCGCTCATAGCGTTGATACGTTCAGCGACGCGCTCAGCTGAGGTGCCTAAACCTGGATAGTTTTTTGGCCAAGCGGTGACCATTTTCCAGTTAAAGCTTTGTTGTGGCGCTGCGCTGGCTTGCGTGCTGTCAGCAGCGTCCTCTTTACAACCCACGAGCGCTAAACACGCCGTGACTAAAGCAGCAAAAGCAAAACTGTGGCGGCGTTTCATATACGCTCCTTTATAAGTGTGAATACAAAAATCGGGGTTTAGAGTGGCTGCAATTTCGCGTAGGCCACCATCAACCATTTCATACCGTCGTTAACAAAGTTAACTTGCACACGTGCTTGCGCACCCGCACCTTCAAAATTGAGAATCACGCCCTCGCCAAACACCGCATGCTCAACCAATTGCCCCAGTTTAAATTCAGTTTCAGGGATATCGGTACCGGTAAACATACTGCTCGATTGCACTTGATGTTGATTGTGGTAAGGGCGGCTGACACTGTTATTCATCCGCACTTCCTGCAAAAATTCTGCAGGAATTTCGCGCACGAAACGTGAGACCTTGTTGTAGGTTTCAGTACCGTAGAGACGGCGTGTTTCTGCGCAAGTGATATACAGTTGGCGCATGGCACGGGTAATACCCACATAGGCTAAGCGGCGTTCTTCTTCTAAACGGCCGGGCTCTTCCAAGCTCATTTTATGCGGGAATAAACCTTCTTCCATGCCGGCAATAAACACTATGGGGAATTCCAAGCCTTTGGCGCTGTGCAAGGTCATTAATTGCACGGCTTCAGTAAACTCATCGGCTTGAGTGTCACCGGCTTCGAGTACTGCGTGGTCTAAGAAAGCCACTAAATCAGAGACGTCTTCTTCAATCTCATCACTTTGCTTAAAGGTGCGCGCGGCGCTGACCAGCTCTTCTAAGTTTTCGATGCGCGCTTGGCCTTTCTCGCCTTTTTCTTCTTTGTGATAGGTAATCAAGCCCGACTGCTCAATCACGATTTGCGCCATGGCATGCAGTTCGCAATCGCGGGTCTGAACTTCCAGTTGCTCAATTAAATCCATAAAGGTTTGCAAAGCATTGCTGGCACGACCGGGTAGGGCTTTTTGCTCCACCAGAATCTTCATCGCTTGCCACAGCGACACATCATGTTCGCGGGCCGCAAGACGTACGGTTTCGATGGTTTTCTCACCGATGCCGCGGGTTGGCACATTTATCACCCGCTCAATCGCGCCATCATCGTGACGGCTGCGTAATAAGCGTAAGTAGGCCAGCGCATTTTTAATCTCTAAACGCTCAAAGAAGCGTTGGCCGCCATAAATACGGTAAGGCACGGCCGCGCGGAGTAAGGCTTCTTCTAATACACGTGATTGCGCGTTAGAGCGGTAAAGAATAGCAATCTGATCGCGATTCACCTCGCCTTTGCGCAAGGCTTGCTCAATGCACTCAACGATATAACGCGCTTCATCGTGCTCGTTATAGGCGCTATAAAAGTTAATCAGCTCGCCATCGTCGTCTTCAGTCCACAGCTCTTTCCCCAGACGACCTTGGTTGTTATCAATCAAGGCGTTGGCGGCTTTGAGGATGTTGGCGGTGGAGCGGTAGTTTTGCTCCAAGCGAATGCTTTGCGTCTTCACGAAATCGGTGGAGAACTGCTGAATATTCTCAATCTTCGCGCCACGCCAGCCGTAAATGGATTGGTCATCATCCCCGACCACCATTAAGCTTTTGCCGCCTTGGGCGAGTAAACGCAGCCAAGCATATTGCACGGCGTTGGTGTCTTGGAATTCGTCGACCAAAATATGCTGGAAACGGTTTTGGTAATGCTGCAATAAACCGGGGTGGTCGCGCCATAAATCGAGGGCGCGTAATAACAGCTCAGCAAAATCAATGGCACCGGCACGCGCGCAGGCGGCCTCATAAGCGCTGTAAATTTGCAGCATGGTGCCTAAAAATAAATCACCACCGGCTTGAATATGCTCAGGGCGCAGGCCTTCGTCTTTTTGCCCGTTAATAAACCACTGCGCTTGACGCACCGGCCAGCGTTTTTCATCCAATGCTAACTCGCGCATCACTCGCTTGAGTAAGCGCAGCTGATCGTCGCTGTCCAGAATACTAAAGCCTTCAGCTAAGCCTGCTTCTTGCCAGTGCGCGCGTAATAAACGGTGGGCTAGGCCGTGGAAAGTCCCCACCCACATACCAGCTGGATTAAGACCGAGCAGTTCTTCAATGCGCACGCGCATTTCTGCGGCGGCTTTATTGGTAAAGGTCACCGAGAGAATACTGTGCGGCGAGGCATTTTCCACCTGAATCAGCCAAGCAATGCGGTGCACCAGCACCCGCGTTTTACCTGAGCCGGCACCGGCCAGAACACGTTGTTGACCAAGGGGCGCAGCAACAGCTTCACGCTGGGCTTCGTTGAGGGTGTTTAATAAAAGTGAGATATCATCATGCATCGGAGTATTCTAGTGGGCGCGCAAGGTAAGGGCAAACACAATACAGGCTATATAGTGTGCTGGTTTGCGTTAGTCTGTAGGTGTTAATGATGCTAAGGTGATATTTTTGTGCTTTAGGCTTGTTAATTAAGACTCAATACCATTAATGTTAATAATAAAACACTGCACAAATGACCTGCAGCAAAAAAAGGAGCTAGATTGGGTCTTAAGGCTAATCAATGTATGCTCAAGGTCGCCAATGTTCCCTATAAAAATAATGCAGCTCACGTGATGGGTAAAAATATGCAGCATGGCAGTGACAACTGCGAGGCGCTACGCCAATTAAATACAGAATTAACCAAAGAAATTGCTAACCGGCAAGCGGCTGAACAACAACTGTTATCCGCCCAAGCAGCTTTGGAACTTTGTGCTAGTGAGCGTACTTTAGAGCTGGAAGAGGCTTTGCAGGCGTTGCAAAAAAGCCAGGAGCGCTTAGAGCTGGCTTTGGATGCCAGTCAGTTATCATTGTGGGACTGGAATTTAGTCAGCGATGAAATTCACCATACGCGTACTAAAGCTATTTTTGGCTTGGAAGATCATCAAGTACGGGGTGTCTTAACTGATTTACGACCCTTGCTGCATCCTGATGATTTGCATGTTTTGCGAACTGCGATGATTGAGCATATGAAGCAGCATACCGATGCTTATATTGTTGAATATCGGATTAAGCATGCGGATGGGCATTGGGTTTGGATTGAAGACCGTGGTCGAGCCATCGAACGTGATGCGAACGGTCGGGTGCTGCGCATGCTGGGTACGCGCCGTGATATCTCAAAGCGCAAACAAGGTGATGAAGAGCTGCGTCTAGCATCCAGTGTGTTTGATGCCGGCAGTGAAAGCATTGTTATTTTTGATCCTTATTATACTGTGCTAGCTGTCAATCAAGCTTTTATCACAGTTACGGGTTTTAGCCGTGATGAGGCCGTTGGCCACACTATCGATTTTACACGTTTGCCTGAAGCTTTAGGTGTTCAATACCAGCATGTGCGCGCCAGTATTGAGCGCGATGGTAGTTGGCAGGGTGAAACTTTAGGTTTGCGTAAAAACGGTAAAGTTTATCCACAAAATTTACGCATTCATGTGGTGTGTAATAAAAAAGGTGCACGCACACATATCGTCGGATTTTTTACTGATCTGACTGTGCGTCGCCAAGCTGAAGAGCGTCTTAATTACCTCACTCAATATGATAATTTGACCGGTTTAGCGAATCGGGGACTGTTTCATAAGCGTTTACAGCAGGCCGTGGAGCGTGCGCGGCAATCCGGTGATCGTGTTGTGTTAATGCATGTGGATTTGGATCGTTTTAAAATCTTAAACGACAGTTTAGGCGTTGAAGTTGCTGATGAAATATTGCACACCATGAGTCAACGTTTAATGCAGTTATTACCCACCGCTAATACCGTAGCGCGGCTTGGTGGTGATGAGTTTGCAATAATTTTAGATGGTGCACTGTCGCGCTCTGAATTAAGCGATTTAGCAGCCTCAGTGTTAGCTTGTATTCGGGTGCCTGTTGCGGTTGCAGTCGGTGGTAATAAGCTGGTGATCAGCGCATCTTTGGGTGTGAGTATCCTGCCCGCCAATGCCCAAGATCCGGTGGCGTTAATCAGCCAAGCTAATCTTGCCATGCAGCATGCCAAGCATTTGGGCGGCGATAATGTACAGTTTTATACCAATCAGATTCAAACCTTTACTCTGGAACGTTTAGAACTCGAGCAAGCCTTGCGCCGTGCTATTGAAGAAGGGCAATTAGAAGCCTATTACCAGCCTAAGTTAACCTTGCCTGACGGTGTGGTGCGTTCTGCAGAAGCTTTGGTGCGCTGGAATCATCCGCAGCGGGGCTTGCTGGTTTCAGGGCAGTTTATTGAGCTGGCAGAAGAGGCAGGTTTAGTTACCGCAATCAGTGAGCAAGTGCTCGAGCAAGCCTGTCAGCAAGCTTATATTTGGTTGCAGCAAGGCATGCCTATACGTATGGCAGTGAACGTCTCTGTCAGCCATGTGCGCCAAGGTAATTTGGTGCCGTTGGTGAAAAGTGTCTTAGCACGTACAGGTTTACCGGCACACTTGTTGGAGTTGGAGTTGACCGAAAGTCAGATGCTAGAAAATACCCAAGACACTATTGCGATCTTTAAAGAATTAAGAGCCTTGGGTGTGTCTTTAGCTATTGATGATTTTGGTACTGGGTATTCATCGCTGAGTTATCTCAAGCGTTTCCCAGCCACCTGTTTAAAAATTGATCAGAGTTTTATTCGTGATGTCATGCATAACGATGAAGATGCTGCGATTACTAAAGCCATTATTGCGATGGCCCACAGCTTAAATCTATTGGTGGTGGCGGAAGGTGTGGAGACACAAGCACAAATGGACTTCTTAAAAGCCCACTCGTGTAATGAGATTCAGGGATACCTGATATCTAAACCTATTTCAGCGCAGGCTTTGACTGAGTTTATGCTTGAGCGTCAGCCTGCGGTTTAAGTCTTAGACGGGTTACACCGCTAAGACTTAATAGTGCAACCGCTACTATGCGCCGCGCGTGTTACCGCTGGTTAGATTACGCATCAGTAAGGCGTGTTCTAGATCTACATTTTCTGGAATCGGAATAAATAACACGTGACCATTACCTGGAGCATCATCACGGCTTTTGCCTTTTTGATCTTCGATGTATTTCAGATCAAAGGTCATATTGCCCTGCGGTGTCATCAATTCAATTGAGTCGCCCACGGCAAAGCGGTTTTTCACTATCACTTCGGCCAAATCACCACGACGTACACCGGTCATTTCACCGACAAACTGCTGGCGCTCAGAGATCGAGTAGCCGTATTCGTAGTTCTGGTATTCATCATGCACGTGGCGACGTAAGAATCCTTCGGTGTAGCCACGGTGCGCTAAAGATTCCAGTGTATCCATCAGCGACTTATCAAAGGGACGACCGGCCACCGCATCATCAATGGCCTTGCGATAGACCTGTGCAGTACGCGCGACATAGTAGTGCGACTTAGTCCGGCCTTCGATTTTCAGTGAGTGTAAGCCCATCTGCACCATGCGCTCCACGTGTTGCACGGCACGTAAATCTTTCGAGTTCATAATATAAGTGCCGTGCTCATCTTCGGAGACCGACATATATTCACCCGGGCGACCGGCTTCTTCTAATAGGAAGACTTCGTCGGTGGGCGCGCCAACTCCGAGGATAGGTTCAACTGCTTGCATCAGTGCCGGATCGGCATGTTGCACCACGGCAATCGGCTCGTACTGATGCACGATATCGCCTAATTCGTTTTCTTTGGCTGGGTGAGTTTTATATTCCCAGCGGCAGGCGTTGGTGCACGAACCTTGGTTTGGGTCACGCTTATTGATATAGCCAGATAGCAAGCAACGACCTGAGTAGGCCATGCATAACGCACCGTGGACAAACACCTCAAGTTCCATTTCTGGTACTTCTTGACGAATCTGCTCGATTTCATCCAGCGATAATTCACGCGATAAAATCGCACGGGTTAAGCCTTGAGCATGCCAAAACTTGACGCTGGCATAGTTGACTGCGTTGGCCTGCACTGAGAGGTGAATATTCATCTCTGGGAAATGCTCACGCACCATCATGATTAGACCCGGGTCCGACATAATCAGCGCATCAGGGCCCATGGCAACCACAGGCTCTAAGTCTTTAATAAAGGTTTTGAGTTTGGCGT
>DATERP010000033.1:0-2934 GCA_035271385.1 Thiopseudomonas sp.
GCAATCTCTTTAAAGGTTTCGCGATCCATAATCAATGTCACGTTAGCATCATCATTGTCGCCGGCTTGTACATCACAGGTACCGTCTTTTACAGTCAGGTAGTAGTTTTCAGCATCTTCGATATTAAATTGAAATACTAAATCTAAACCTGCAGCAGCTGCAGTGTTGAATTTAGCAGTAAGAGTTTTAATGATATCTGCAGTAGAAGACATAATGAATCCTTTTTAGGGTTTTTGTGCGGTATATCCCGCGTGATCTAAATAATTCAATATTTTGCTATTGAATTGCATTGAGTCCGGTAGACATCTATTGATTTGCTCGTTATAGAGATTATTGCGAACCTTGCGGGCTGTCAAATAGAATTCATACGATTGTTTGAAAATAGTGAGAAATAGACGAAATAGCGCTGTGATTGTCTTAGTATGTTGCCGGTCAAGCGTGTGCAAATCGCACAGTTGAGCTTAAAGCATACAAAAGTATTTGTTTGTGAATCGTGTGAAGCGAGTAGTCGGCTCAGGTAAGATAGCAGTCACTATTGTTTGAGGAGTTTAGGGTGGATTTTTTACTTGATTATGCGGGTTTCTTAGCTCGTGCGGTGACTGTGTTGGTGGTAGTTGTGGCGATTTTATCGCTAGCCGCAGCCATGCGTTCGCGTGGACGTACACGCAGTGGCGACTTATCCGTCACCAGTTTGAATGATTTCTATCTTGATTTAAAAGAAAATCTTGAGTGCAGCGTGTTAGATAAAGCTCAGCTGAAGGAGCTAAAAAAAGCTAATAAAGCTAAACAGCAACAAGATAAAAAATCAACGAGTGAAAAAAAGCGTGTGTATGTTTTAGACTTTGATGGTGATATCAAAGCCTCGGCTGCCGAAAACTTACGCCATGAAATCACTGCTTTGCTCAGTATTGCTAAGCCCAGTGACGAAGTGGTACTGCGCCTAGAAAGTGGTGGCGGTATGGTGCACAGCTATGGTTTTGCTGCGTCACAACTCGCGCGGATTCGCCAAGCACAGATTCCATTAACTGTGTGCATCGACAAAGTTGCAGCCAGTGGCGGTTATATGATGGCCTGTATTGGCGATAAGATTCTCAGCGCACCTTTTGCGGCGGTGGGCTCGATTGGTGTGGTGGCGCAGGTGCCTAATATTCACCGCTTGTTGAAGAAAAACAATATTGATGTGGACGTATTAACTGCTGGTGAATACAAACGCACCTTAACCATGCTGGGTGAAAATACTGAGCCAGCACGGCAGAAGTTTTTACAAGAACTGCAAACCACACATGATTTGTTTAAGCAGTTTGTCAGTCAATACCGCCCGCAGTTGGATATTGATGCTGTAGCCACGGGGGAAGTTTGGCAGGGCACCGATGCTCAGCGTTTGGCCTTGGTCGATACTTTACAAACCAGTGATGAATACATTTCCAATTGTGCACAAGATGCCGATGTGTTTTTACTTGAATATGTACAGAAGAAGTCATTGCAAGAACGGGTGGGTTTAACTGCAGGAACTGCCGTTGAACATCTTGCCGATAAAGGATGGGAGCGCCTGCAGCGTCGTTTTATGGGCTGATCCAGAGTTAAGCCGTGTAATTGACTGCTGGCGTGCGTAGGCAGGCTGGCAGTGCTGCAAGCAGCCTCTTGTGGTATGTGTATTGAGAGTGACTGCGCTCTATATTCGCCAAGGCTTATTCTAGATGTATAAGCTGAGTTAGGTAGCAGAGCAGGGCAAGATTAACGTGTGAGATAAAAAAACGGCCACGCAAAGGAATTTGCAGTGGCCGTTTTTATGAGCCTAAGCTCAGTAACGCTATGGCGCAGTTACTTGGTGTAGCGACGCAAGACTAGGGTAGCGTTAGTGCCACCAAAGCCAAAGCTATTGCTCATCACGGTATTTAAGGTGACGTTTTCTTGAGTTTTCTGAACGATTGGTAAGTCTTTCGCTTCTTCGTCCAACTCATCAATATTGATTGAGCCAGCAATAAAATTGCCTTCCATCATCAGCATTGAGTAGATCGCTTCTTGTACACCAGCAGCGCCCAAGGAGTGGCCTGATAAGCTTTTTGTTGAGCTGATGGGTGGTGCCTTATCAGCAAACACTTCACGTACGGCACGGATCTCAGCCACATCACCAACTGGAGTTGATGTGCCGTGAGTGTTCAGGTAGTCGATCGGTGTATCAACAGTGGCTAGCGCTTGTTGCATGCAACGTACTGCGCCTTCACCGCTTGGTGCGACCATATCGTAACCATCAGATGTTGCGCCGTAACCAACGATTTCTGCGTAGATTTTTGCGCCACGTTTTAGAGCGTGTTCCAGCTCCTCAACCACAACCATACCGCCGCCGCCCGCAATTACAAAACCATCGCGCTTGCTATCGTAAGCACGTGAGGCTTTTTCTGGGGTGTCGTTATACTGCGTGGACAGTGCGCCCATCGCATCAAACAAGCAGCTTTGGCTCCAGTGTTCTTCTTCGCCGCCGCCAGCAAAGACGATGTCTTGCTTGCCGAGTTGAATTTGCTCAAGGGCTTGACCAATACAGTGCGCACTGGTCGCGCAAGCAGAAGAGACTGAGTAGTTCACGCCTTTGATTTTAAACGGAGTGGCTAAGCATGCCGATACAGTACTACCCATAGTGCGGGTCACACGGTACGGGCCAATACGCTTGACGCCTTTTTCGCGCAAGATATCAATAGCTTCCATTTGGTTTAAAGTCGATGCACCACCTGAACCAGCAATTAAGCCAGTACGCGGGTTGGATACATCTTCAGGGCTGAGGCCACTGTCTTCAATCGCTTGCTGCATGGATAAGTAGGAGAATGCAGCAGCGTCACCCATAAAGCGCAACACTTTACGGTCAATGACTTCTTCAAGATTAATATCTACAGAACCTGAAACATGGCTGCGCAAGCCCATATCAGCGTAAGACTGATT
>DATERP010000034.1:0-26547 GCA_035271385.1 Thiopseudomonas sp.
TGCTGGGAATTGATGCGGTGCCGTTGGAAGGTATTGATCAAGCGATTTTAGATGCTGAGTTTGCTTTAAACGCACGTGATCTCACCGCGATAACGGCGGTAGCGCTGGGTTACCGTGCCGAGACGGACTTTAATGCTGCGCTGCCCAAATCACGTTTAGCGGCTGAAGATATTTTCACTGTGATTTAAGTTGCATCGCTGCATAGCCCAAGGTCTTGCTTAGACTTGTGCTGGCGCTGTAGTAAATATATAGCTATCCAGATTGTTAGCGTGGTTGAGGCGCACTCGATGCGAATTATTAAAGCACCACACAGTTATCAAGAAGAGATTCGTAAGAGTCGTTTTTTGGCGCAGGCTGTGTTCTTACCTAGTGCCGAGCAAGCACCAGCGTTGATTGCGCAATTGAGTACGCCTAATGTCTCGCATAACTGTTGGGCATGGCGTTGTGGCGATCAATACCGCTTTACCGATGATGGTGAGCCTGGAGGCACAGCAGGGCGACCCATTTTAGCGGCGATTGAACACCAAGAATTTGATCAAGTGCTGATCGTAGTTACACGTTGGTATGGCGGTATTCAGCTGGGTACTGGGGGTTTAGCCCGTGCCTATGGTGGTTGTGCTCATCAAGTCTTACAGACGGCCAGCAGTGAAGAGTTGGTAGCGCAAAGGGTATTAACAGGGCATTGTCCCTATACCTACTTGGATATCTTTAAAGTGCGTATCGCTGAAGCAGGTGGGGTGGTGAATAGTGAAGAGTTTGACGCCCTAGGTGCGGTTTTAAATCTGTCAGTGCCAGATGCGCAGGTTGCTGGGCTGCAAGATCTGCTCAGTGAAGCCACGCGTGGTGTCAGCTCTTTACACGAAATTGCGTCAGCCTAGAAACAACAAACCGCCCTTAAAGGCGGTCTGTTGTAAAGCCTATGCAGCAATTAACGCCAGTCAGCACGGTCCATTAAACGAATCGCTTCTGCTTGACGCTTACCGGCCACTTCCACAGGAATGGTATCGGCTTTGAACTCACCCCAAGCAGCAACTTCTTCTGAAGGCTTAACGCTTGGGTTGGCTGGGAACTCTTGGTTGACGCCCGCGAAGATGCTTTGCGCTTCTGCAGTGGTCATCCACTCCAACAGTTTACGAGCTTCGTCTGCATGCGGTGCGTATTTAGTGATACCAGCACCGGATAAGTTGACGTGTACGCCACGGTCTGCTTGGTTCGGCCAGAACAGTTTTACTTTGAGGTCTGGATTTTGTTTGTGTAAACGGCCGTAGTAGTAGCTGTTTACAATACCTACATCACATTGGCCAGCGTTGATTGCTTCCAGTAATGCAGTGTCATCAGAAAACACATCAGTGGCTAAGTTATTGATCCAAGCTTTAACCAATTGCTCAGTTTTTTCTGCGCCATGAGTTTCAATCAGGGTGGCGGTCAGCGACTGGTTGTAGACTTTCTTGCTGGTACGTAAGCACAGACGACCTTTCCAGTTTTTATCTGCTAAAGCTTCGTAAGTGCTCAGCTCTTCGGGTGTTACGCGATCTGTGGAGTAAGCAATGGTACGCGCACGTAATGATAAACCAGTCCACTTGTCGTTACTGGAGCGGTATTGGACAGGGATATTAGCTTTAATCGCATCAGAATTGAGAGGCTGCAAGATATCCATTTGCTCAGCTTGCCAAAGGTTACCGGCATCCACAGTAATCAGGATATCAGCAGGGGTGTTACCGCCTTCAGCTTTTAAGCGCGCCATCAGCGGTGCTTCTTTATCGGTAATAAATTTGATCTTCACACCGGTTTGTTCAGTGTACTTATCAAAAACAGGTTTGATCAGCTCGTCGATACGTGATGAGTAGACAACGATATCGTCTGCTGCCTGAACGTGACCGGCAATAACGCTCAAAGCAAGTACAGCAAGAATGGGTTTACGAATCGACATGGCAACCTCGGGTTGGGTGTGAAATTACGTAAATGATAGTTACTTGCATTTAGTTTATCAACTAAATATAGCGAAATAAGCTGATTAATACGCTGTGCATCTACCGATTAGAGGCAATATCACCGCTTCAATAGGCCGGTATCCTCTGCCTGGGCGTGTTGGGCGCCGGCAGAGGAGCTGGAATTCAAGGCTGAGCTAAATCGGGTAAATTGCTACCTAAACCCAAGGCTTGACGCACAAATAGCGTTTTGGCTTGGCTGAGATTATCCACCATTTTCAGACCGCTGTTACGCAACCAGCGCACTGCTAAGCTGTCGGCTTGGAACAGGTGCTGGAAGCTTTCCATAGCCGCCATCATGGCGAGGTTTTCGGGCATGCGGCGGCGCTCAAAGCGACTGAGTACGCGCTCGCTGGCGATATTTTCACCACGTGACAAGGCGTGTAATAACACTTCAGCTAACACCGCGGCATCTAAAAAGCCTAAGTTCACGCCTTGCCCTGCCAAGGGGTGAATGCTGTGTGCGGCATCACCAATCAATGCTAAGCCCGGCTCCACATAACGTTTAGCGTGGCGCTGGCGCAGTGGAATTGCATAGCGTGCATCCGCATGTAGGATGGCACCTAAGCGGTGTTCGCTGGCTTGGCCCAGTGCAGCGCAAAATGCAGCATCATCCAGAGCCATGATCTTTTCGGCTTGCTCTTTAGGCACTGACCAAACAATGGAGCACCAGTTTTTTCCATCTTGATGCTGCAGTGGTAGTAGGGCTAGCGGGCCTTCATCGGTAAAACGCTGCCAAGCAGTGCGTTGGTGGGCTTGCTCACAGCGCACGCTGGTGACAATGGCGTGGTGCAGATAATCCCACTCACGGGTGGCGCAGCCAGTTAAGCTGCGAATGGCTGAGTTGGCACCGTCGGCAGCAATCACTAAGGGGCTGCGGATCTCACGCCCGTCATTGAGCAGCATCAGCCAACCGTCGCTGGAATGGCGCAGTTGCTCAACGGTGGAGTGGGCCAGCAAGGTGATCTTAGATTTGTGCAGCTGTTCTAGTAGCGCATCTTGTACAATCTTGTTTTCAACAATATGGCCTAACACGTCGGCATGTACGCTGCTGGCCGAGAAATCGATTTTTCCTGTACCTGAGCCATCCCAGACGTGCATCTCAGAGTAGGGGCTGACGCGTCGCTGGACGATACCTGGCCACGCCTGTACGTGCTCTAAAATCCGCTGGCTAGCAATCGATAATGCACTGACACGCGGCTCAAAAGGTTGCTCGGCACTAAAGCTTGTAACTGCCAGCGGACTGCGATCGACGACAATGATATTCAGGCCGCTGTCTTTCAGCGCTAAGGCTAGCGTACTGCCGACCATTCCTGCGCCGACAATGATTAAATCTGCGTGCATATTGAAGCTCCTACTCTGCAGTGGCAGCAAGCTGCGCTGTCGATATCCGACGTCTACCGTCGGGCAAAATTGTTTTTTGCATAAGTTGCATCATGCTTTAAATCTAATCCAGAGTACTGCGCACACCGATGCCCATAGCTTGGCGCGCAAACCAGCGCTTGGCCGGCGGTAGTAAATCCAAACCTAATAAACCCAAGTTACGCCCACCCGCCAGTAGCGGCTGCGTATTGGAAAACAAGCGCGTGACTCGATCAGAAAAGCCAATGGTCAGCTCTTGATCCAACTGCTGCGTCTGTTGAAAACGCTGCAAGGTGGCCAAATCACCAGGGGTGTTAGGGCCGCTTAAAATACAATCCGCCAGTGCAATGCTATCGCGCAATGACAAGTTATAGCCTTGCCCTGCGACGGGGTGCAGGCTGTGTGCTGCGTTACCCAATACCGCTAGATGAGCCCGCACTTGCTCGCTGCTTTCAATCAAGCTTAATGGATACATATAGCGACTGCCGATCTGCTCGATAGCACCCAGGCGATAACCAAAGCAGGCTTGCAGTTCTGCAATAAATTCTTTGTCAGGCAAAGCATACAGACGCTGGGCTTCATTGGGCTCGCGGGTCCAAATCAAGACACAGCGGTTATCGGATAAGGGCAGTAAAGCCATGGGGCCGTCGTCGGTGAAACGCTCAAAGGCCATACCTTGGTGTGGTAATGCGCTGCTGATATTGGCAATCAACGCAGTTTGTCCGTAGGCGGTTTTATGCGCGTGAATGCCTTGTTGCTCGCGCAGTCCTGAGCGACCGCCATCGGCTAAAATAGCTAGATCACAGTCGATCGTGCTGCCATCGTCCAGTTCTAGATGATAACCATCGCTTAAGGCTTGCATCTTTTCCACGCGTGCAGGGCAGCGCCATTCAATTACGTCGCTGTCGAGAGCCGCCCAGAGGCAATGGCCAAGCCAAGCATTTTCCACCACATAACCCAGCGCAGGAACGCCTTCTTCTTTAGCGTTTAAACGTGCTGCAGCAAAGCGCCCACGATCAGAAATATGAATGTCGCGAATGGCTTCTGCTCGCGGTGCAATCGCCTCCCAGAGACCTAAGCGCTGATAGATTTGCTGACTGCCATAGGATAACGCCGAGGCGCGGCCATCATAACTGGGTTGGTAGCTGTCACCGGGCGCATAGGGTTCAATCAGAATGATCTTCCAATTGCGCTCGCGAGCTCCAGCTTGTAAAGCCAGCGCTAAACTTGCACCGACTAAGCCACCACCAATAATTGCAATCTGCACTCGGCTCATACATTAAGCTCCTGGTTATTGTGCTGCTGCCATTAATGCTTCAATTTCATCGATTGTTTTAGGTACCGCATTGGTCAGAACACGGCAACCATTTTCGGTAACAACCACATCGTCTTCGATGCGCACACCAATCCCACGCCATTGCTCAGGCACAGTTAAGTTATCCACAGCGATATAAATACCAGGCTCGACAGTCATAGTCATGCCCACGGCGAGTTTGCGCCAAGTGCCGTTGATTTTGTATTCACCCACATCATGCACATCCAGTCCCAGCCAATGGCCGGCACGGTGCATATAAAAGGGACGGTAAGCATCGGTGGCAATCAGTTCTTCCAGCTCGCCTTGCAGCAGACCCAACTCAAGCAAACCTGCGGTAATCACCCGCACCGTTGCATCATGCGCATCATTCCAGCAGTGTTTGGGCGAAATATAATTCAGCGCCTCAAGGTTGGCTTGCAGCACAATATTGTAAATGGCTTTTTGCTCAGGGCTGAAGTGGCCACTGACGGGGAAGGTGCGGGTGATATCGCTGGCGTAGCAGTCAATCTCACATCCGGCATCAATCAACACCAAGTCACCGTTGTGCAGCGGCGCATTGTTTTCGGTGTAATGCAAAATACAGGCATTTTTGCCACTAGCGACAATGGATGAGTAAGCCGGTAAGCGTGCGCCGCCTTTGCGAAACTCATAGTCGAGTTCTGCTTCTAAATGATATTCAAATAAACCTTGCTTAGCGGCTTGCATGGCACGGATATGTGCACGACAGGAAATATCTGCCGCCTGCTGCATGGTGGCGATTTCAGCCGGACTTTTGTGCAGACGTGCTTCGTGCAGTAGTGGATCAAGCATGGCTAATTCAGTCGGCGGCTGTGCGCCAGCGCGTGCTTGGCTGCGGATGGTTTTTAACCAAGCCAGCATCTGCTGATCAAACTCAGGATGATTGCCGATGGAGTAATAGACGCGTTCACGGCCGTCCATTAATTTAGGTAAAATCTCATCCAGCTCACTGATCGCAAAAGCATCATCAGCTTGGTAGTCAGCCATAACGCCAGTTTGGCCGGCGCGCAGACCTTCCCACAACTCACGCTCGGGATTGCGTTCACGGCAAAAAACCACAAACTCGCCCTGCTCACGATTGGGGATTAACACCAGCACCGCTTCGGGCTCAGCAAAGCCTGACAAGTAGAAAAAGTCGCTGTCTTGTCGATACGGATATTCAACGCTGCTGTTGCGAGTGCTAACGGCTGCTGCGGGCAAAATAGCAATGCTGTTGGGCAGCATGCCTTGCATCAGTTGCTGGCGGCGCTGGGCGTATTCAGAGGTGCTGATTGAGCTCATGCGGTGTGGCTCCTGTAAGTATTAATGTACGGCGGGTGTGATGTCTTTCGCATCATCAGGCTTAGGCGGCGTGTAGTTGCCGCATTCGGTAAAGAGGAATAAGGGGACAACGCGCAAGTACTCGCTGACTTCCATATAAGCCATTTCGCCTTCTTCGTGTTCTTCTTCATCAACTTCAATTTGCGCGATAGAAATCAGATCTTCCAAGATTTCACGCACATCTTTAGAAATTTCAGTGTTACCGATACTGCCACCAAAGCCGCTTAAAAAGCCTTGTGCCCACTGACCTAAAGCTGTGGTGCGCACCTCGAGCGATTCATCATCGCTGGGCAATAGTAAGGTCAGCGATATGCTGCTGTCTGCAGTGAGTTCAGCCTTAACCATTTCTTGTAGGCCTAGCAATGCCGCATGCAGGCTTGAGGGTACTGCTTCATCAAACAGATCTTGGGCTTCTTCGAGCCAGCCTTCAGCGCTAAAGCCAGCACCGGCACAGCAGCGACCAAGGAGTAAGCCTTGCAGTTCAGCTGGTGAGACAATGTGGCCGCTGGTGCCAAGTAAGGTGGTAAATGAGGTGTAAGCAGATTGAGATTGGGGCATGAAAAATCCGAAATAATGGAACTGTTACGTGGTTTGAAGAGTCGTTTATGTGCTGTATCTGAGTATATCGCGTTGTGGCGTATGGCGCTAAGTGGTGATCTTGGTCGTTGCCACTCTCTTGGCTGCTTGAGTCACTGAGTTGCGGTCATAAAAGGCTGCAAGGCTGCGTACTTAAATTGAAATATGCCCAATATTGCTCGCTGGCTTGAGTTTATTTATTCAAGAGCTTGGATAGCACTGTGCGTGGCGGCGCACGGGCGTTAGAATGATATACAATAGCAATATGATATGACGTGATAAACAATGGAGGGCTGGTGAAAACTATAGATTTGCAAGCCTTGGTGCAAGCCGTTGAACAATTGATTCAACGTAACACCGATCTTCACGCACAAAATCAGCTGTTGCGTGAAGAACGTGGGCAACTAATAGAAAAAAACGATATAGCACAGGAAAAAATTGTCGCTATGATTTCTCGACTTAAAGCGTTGGAGCAAGATTTATGACTCAATCCCAGACAGTCACGGTACGCATCATGGACAAGGATTATCATATCGCCTGCCCTGCGCAAGAAAGTGAAAACTTAGAGCGTGCTGCTGAGTATCTTGATAAAAAAATGCGTGGTATTCGTCGCTCAGGCAAAGTGATTGGTGCCGAGCGTATTGCGGTGATGGCAGCGCTGAATATTACCTATGAGTTGCATAGTAAAGAACATCAAGAACAGTCTAATCAAGCACATACCGAGCAGGTGCAAGGCTTGCTGGAGCGTGTGCAAGAGAGTTTAGAAGGCACTGAGTAATCGACTCTTGAGGCCCACAAAGATTTGTGTATACTGAGGCCATCTCCCTCGAGTGTTGGCCAGTTAACGTAAGTCCCTGAGCCGATTCATACCAAACCGGGGATTACATTTTTAAATTGGTGTGCATGTCCGCTTGCGGAAAGCCTAAAGATTTGACGTAATCTCCACCTTGAACCTTTCTGGTTCAAGGGCAATGTCGACAGCGGCACTTCAGGGGAGGCTTATTTTTTACCATGCAAACTGATGTTTCTATATCTCGCGCCCAACTCCGTAAGCAATTACGTCAACAGCGGTGCAATTTGTCCCCCAGCCAACAAGCACGCGCGGCACAGCAACTGTTTAAACAGTTAGTTCAGCATCCGCTATTTCATCGTGCGCGGCACATTGCCTTATATACCGCCAGTGATGGTGAAATTGATCCGCAACTGATCATGCGTGAAGCATGGCGGCGCGGTAAATCGGTGTACTTGCCTGTTGTCGCACGCTGGCCCAAAACTGCGATGGTGTTTCAGCGGGTGCGGCCTGTGCAGCAATGGGAGAAAAATCGTTTTGGTATTTTACAGCCGCGTTGGAATGTTGCTGATCAGCGTGCGGCTTGGACCTTGGATCTAGTGTTATTACCCTTGGTGGGCTTTGATCAGTATGGCGGGCGTTTAGGCATGGGCGGAGGTTTTTATGACCGTTGCTTTGCCCAGTTGCATCACAGTGATCATCTGCTGACACCGCAGCGCATCGGTTTGGCGCACGAATGCCAGCGCGTAGACGGATTACCGCTCGCGCCTTGGGATATACCTTTACATGCTGTAGTTACTGATCAGCAGTGGTATAGGGAACTAGCATAGTGTCGCTGGGGAATTTTTGCGCTGCGGTTTGATAATCAGCGCGTTCCCAAAAGCTTTGTGTATATCCAGTGGTTACCACGCCTAAACTCAGAATAATAGCGAGTATCCAGATTAGATCAGGTTTGCGTTTCATTGTCGCTTTGCTCTCCAGCACACTGTATGCAGCGTGTGCAGCTGTTTTTTCGTCATCTTTAATGCAATGGCCTGAACTGGCAGGCTCGTTACACGTCAGCAGCTAGTGATTGTATTTATTAGAAAAAGTTCAATATTTTTCATTATTAATTCAATAGTGTCTGCCTACGATTAAGTAGCGCGGTATTGTCGGACAGAATTCATAAAAAAGCGATAGATTACCTGCATTTTCCTAGACGACTTGCCGACTAGAGGTACAATCGAATGATGTTTTTAAGAATTGCAGCCACTTAAACAGATCTGTTGAGCGGCTGATCGAGTTTCTATACCTTCTAGCACCTTTGCCTGCTAGAGGGTTTCTACTTGCTAGGAGCAAGCATGTCTAAGCACACCAGCCCATCACGTTTATTTATTGCCCCGTTACTGATTGCCTTGGCTGCTGCCGGTGGTTTTGGTTATTGGAAATCACTGCAAGACCGCCTGCCTGAAGGGATTTATGAAGGTAATGGCCGTTTAGAAGCGACCGAAGTGCAAGTGGCCACTAAGTACCCAGGTCGTTTGGCTGAAGTGTTAGTCGCGGAGGGCGATAGCGTCAGCGCTGGGCAGTTGCTGGCGCGTATTGATACCCGCACCTTGGAAGCACAACGCAGCCAAGCGCAAGCGGAAGTGTTGCGCGCCCAAGAAAACGTTGCTGCAGCCCAAGCTACAGTGCATTTGCGTGAAAGTGAGCGCCGCTTAGCGAGCCAAGATTTAAAGCGCTTTCGTGAGTTGTATGCGCGCGGGCATGCCAGTGGTCAGCAAATTGACCAGCAGCAAGCACGTTTTGATACAGCGACCGCTGCTTTAGCAGCAGCTAAAGCGCAAGTACAAGCCGCGCAAGCCACCATTGGTGCAGCCGATGCCATGGTGGCGCAGTTGACCAGTGAAATTGATGACAGCAGTTTGCGTGCACCTATGGCTAGTGTAGTGCAGCTACGCTTAGCTGAACCCGGCGAAATCTTAGGTGCGGGTGGGCGGGTATTTTTACTGATTGATCCAACCGACCAATATATGAATGTGTATTTACCCTCAGCTGTTGCCGGTCGTTTAGCGGCTAAAGATCAAGCGCGCATTGTTCTGGACGCTTTACCCGAGCAACCTTTGCCGGCAGAAGTCGCCTTTGTTGCCGGTAAAGCGCAGTTCACTCCCAAAGAAGTAGAAACCCGTGATGAGCGCCAAAAATTGGTGTTTCGCGTAAAGTTGCGTCTGACCGACCCCGCCGCGGTACCGCAAGCTAAACCTGGTATGCCAGGCTCGGCTTATGTGCGTCAGGCGGCCGATGTGCACTGGCCTGAATCGTTGCAATAAGCTGAGTGAGTGTGCTGGGTTGCGGTTATGCGCAGCGCAGCTTGATGCAGAGTAGCAATAGATGCCGCACTGGTTGAGTGTGGTCTGAGCAGCCATGGTTTGGGTGGGTGGAGCAACATGAGTACAGCAGCAATCACAGCGGTGAATCTTGCGCATCGCTATGGCCAGCAAGTCGCGTTAGAGGATGTGAGTTTTAGTTTGCCTGTCGGCAGTCGCTGCGGTTTGATTGGCCCCGATGGTGCGGGTAAATCGAGCCTTCTTGGGCTGATTTCAGGGGTGAAAATCCTGCAAAGTGGCCAGTTGGATGTGCTGGGCGGCCCGATTGACCAGCGTCGCCATCGCTCCACTCTCTATCAACGCATTGCCTTTATGCCGCAAGGGCTGGGGCATAACCTCTATCCAGACTTATCCATCGCAGAAAATATTCGCTTCTTTGCCACCTTATTTGGTTTAACGCATGATGAGCGCGAAGTGCGTATGAGCAGCCTGTTAGCGGCCACTGACCTGACTGAGTTTATTGATCGTCCCGCCGGCAAGCTATCGGGCGGCATGAAGCAAAAACTGGGATTGTGTTGCGCTTTGATTCATGACCCTGATTTGTTGATTCTAGATGAGCCCACCACTGGTGTGGACCCCTTGTCGCGTCGGCATTTTTGGGATTTGATTGAGCAAGTGCGCCGCGACCGCCCGCACCTGACTTTATTAGTTGCGACCGCCTATATGGAAGAAGCAGCGCAATTTGAACACTGCTTGATGATGGACCGTGGTCGATTAATTGCTGCAGGTGCGACGAGTGAGTTAGCCGCGGTCACAGAGAGCGGTAAACTCGATGACGCTTTTACTCATTATCAAGGGGCTGGTGCAAGCACAATTGAGCCACTGCAGATGACGCCCTTTGCACCTGAGAGTCATGAAGTGGCAATTAAGGCGACTGACCTGACCTTGCGCTTTGGTGATTTTACTGCGGTGAATCAAGTCAGCTTTGAGATTGAGCGCGGGGAGATTTTTGGCTTTCTCGGCTCCAATGGCTGCGGCAAAACCACCACCATGAAGGTGCTGACGGGTTTGTTACCGGCCACTGAAGGTGAGGCTTGGTTGCTCGGCCAGCCGGTGGATGCTAATGATTTAGCCACACGCAAGCGTGTGGGCTTTATGTCACAAAGTTTCTCGCTGTATGGCGAACTGACCGTGCTGCAAAACTTAGAATTGCATGCGCATTTATTTGATATTCCTAAAGACCTTGCTGCACAGCGCGCGCAAGCCCTTATTGAACGCTTTGACCTTGGCCAATACACCGATGAGCAGGCGGGTGCCTTACCTTTGGGCTTACGCCAGCGTTTGTCATTGGCAGTCGCAGTAATTCACGAGCCAGAAGTGCTGATTCTTGATGAGCCGACCTCTGGGGTTGACCCTGCGGCACGCGATGATTTTTGGCGCTTGTTGTTTGAGTTATCCCGCGAGCAAGGCGTGACGATTTTCCTCTCCACGCATTTTATGAACGAAGCTGAGCGCTGCGACCGTATTTCCTTAATGCATGCGGCCAAGGTGTTAGCAGTGGGTACACCGGCTCAACTGCAAGAGCAATTTGCCGGCGCAACCTTGGAGGATGCCTTTGTCACCTGCTTAGAACAAGCCCAAGGTTTAAACGGCGCTGCACCTGAGCAAGTCAACACTGCAACTCAGGCTTTAACTTCAACACCGCCACGGGGATTTAGTTTACGGCGCACTCGCGCTTTAGCGGTACGCGAGAGTAAAGAGTTGTTGCGTGACCGCGTGCGTTTATGGTTCGCCATGCTCGGTGCGGTGTTTATGATGATTATTTTGGGTTTTGGTATTTCTTTAGATGTGGAGGATTTAGCCTTTGCCACCCTCGACCAAGACAATACTGCACAAAGCCGCGCTTATTTAGAAGCCTTTCGCGGCTCACGTTACTTTGCCGAACGTGAGCCATTGCATAATATGCAAGATTTGCACGCGCGTTTGCAGCGCGCGGATATCAAGTTAGCCATTGAAATTCCCGCAGGTTTTGGTCGTGACTTATACGCTGGGCGTCAGCCCGAAGTGGGGGTGTGGCTCGATGGCGGGATGCCGTTTCGGGCGGAAACCAGCCGTGGTTATGTGGAGGCTGTGCATCAAGACAGTTTGCAGCGTTTACGCGATGAGGGCAGTGCTGCGCTCCCAGCTCTGGCCCAGCCCGCGCGCTTAGAGACGCGTTTTCGTTATAACCAAGACGTGATTAGCGTCAATGCGATTGGTCCTGGCGTGATGGCGTTGATTCTGGTGTTTATCCCGGCGATGCTGACGGCGCTGGGTGTGGTACGGGAAAAAGAGTTGGGCTCGATTACTAACTTTTATGCCACACCATTAACGCGCTTAGAGTTTTTACTGGGCAAGCAAATGCCCTATTTAGCAGTCAGCTTATTAAACCTAGCACTGTTGGTGGCGATTAATATTTGGCTGTTTGGCGTACCACTCAAGGGCAGTGGTGTGGCGTTAGCTGTGGGTGGTGTGCTCTATGTGTTGGCCACCACCAGTTTTGGTTTGTTGGTGTCGACTGTGACCAAAACACAAATCGCGGCGATTTTAGGCACCATGATTCTGACCACATTGCCGACGGTGCAATTTTCCGGCTTGATTACTCCGCGCTCTTCGCTGGATGGCGGCGCTGCGTTAATGGGGGTTTTATTCCCCGCAGGTTACTTCTTAGATATTGCTGTGGGCACTTTTACCAAGGCGCTGAATTTGCGTGACTTATGGCTGCAATGTTTGGCTTTATTGGGCTTTTTTATCGCCTTTACCGGCTTAAGTTTGCTTCTTTTGAAAAAGCAGGAGGCTTAAGTGATGAATAAACTATCGCATATTTTCCGTCTGGGTATTAAAGAGCTGATTAGCCTGCGTTATGACTCAGTGCTGTTGCTGTTTATGTTGTATGCCTTCAGTGCTGCCATCTACATGCCGGCATCGGGTTCGGCAGTGGGTGTGCATAATGCCAGCGTGGCGATTGTCGATGAAGATGACAGCCGCTTGTCTCGTCAGCTTGCTGAAGTGCTGCGCCCACCGGAGTTTCAAACGCCGGTGATGCTGCCCTATGCGCAGATTGATGAAGTGTTGGACAGTGGTCGTTATACCTTTGTGATTAACGTGCCGGTGGATTTCCAAGCGGATTTAATGGCGGGCAAGCAACCTGAATTGCAAGTCAATGTGGATGCCACCGCCATGAGTCAAGCCTTTATGGGTGCGGGCTATATGGGGCGGATCTTTCAGCGTGAATTGCAACAGATGAGCGGTGCCACTGCTGAGCCGCCGATTAAGCTGACCACTCGGGCGCTGTTTAATAGCAATATGCAAAGTGGTTGGTTTTTGGCGATTATTCAGATTGTTAATAACGTGACTATTTTGGCAATTTTGCTCACAGGTACTGCGTTGCTGCGTGAGCGTGAACATGGCACTCTTGAGCATTTGTTGGTACTACCGCTCACCGCTTTTGAAATTATGCTGGCCAAGGTCTGGACCAGTATTTTAGTGGTGGTGTTTTGTACTTGGCTGTCCCTTGAGCTGATTGTAAAGAAGGCGTTAGGGGTGCCATTGGTCGGCTCGATGAGTTTGTACTTGTTTATCACGGGTTTGTATTTGTTTGCTTGTACGGCATTGGCGGTATTTTTAACCACCTTAGCTCGCTCTATTCCGCAATTTGGCCTATTGTCTATTCCAGTATTGATGCCAATGTTGCTGTTATCCGGTGGCACTACGCCATTGGATAGTATGCCGCTGTGGTTGCAAGGGTTGATGCAACTGTCGCCCACCACCCACTTTGTTAGCTTATCCACAGCGGTTTTATTTAGAGATGCAGGCATTGCCCTAGTGTGGCCAGAAATATTGGCGTTAGCTGGAATTGGTGTGGTGTTTTTCTTAATTGCGCTGCTGCGCTTTCGGCGCAGCTTAACCGCCTAGCAGGCGGAGTATGCTGGTAGAAGGTGGTGCGGGTATTGCGTTTGGACTCTCATGTAAGAGCCCAAGCGCAAACTGATCTGTGCGGATAATAGAGTCGTGCTGAGGTGATGCAGCCGCGCTTAGTACCAGCGTTTTTCACCTTCTGGACGCTGCTTAAAGCGCTTCATAGTCCACATGTATTGGTCAGGCCAACGACGTACATAACTGGCCAGCACATCGCTCATCGCGCCAACGGCAATATCAGTATCAGTGCTGTACATCGCATCCGGTGCGGCTTCTAAAATCACTTTAAAGCCACTGCCGTCTTCTAAACGAATCGCATGCAAGAATACTGCGCTGACTTTATCTTGTTTGCCACCGAGCATGCCCGCAACAAATTTACTGGTCAGTGCTGTGGTGCCTAAAAAAGGTACAAAAACGCCAGAACTGCGACTGGGTTCTGGATCAGCAGGAATGCCCACTGAGCCCCCGTTACGCACTTCTTTAATCACGCTAATAATACCTTCGCGCGTCGAGGGTGCTACGCGGTTACCTTGCTGGACCCGCTGGGTTTTCAGGAGGTCATCTAAGGCTTTGAGCTTAGGCGGGCGATAGAAAATAATCGGCTTACACTGTGCGCAGTAGAAGTGATTGAGCACTTCCCAGTTGCCTAAGTGGCTGGTGATGCCGACCACGCCTTTACCGCTGGCCAGTGCCTCTTGTAATACCTCTAAACCTTCAACTTCGCGCACATACTGTAAGGTTTTTTCCGGTGGCCAAATCCAAGCGCAGGCGCTTTCGGTAAAGGATTTAGCAATGCCTTTAAGGCCACGAGCCGTGAGTTGGTCGACTTCTTGTGCATTCAACTCTGGAAAGCAATGGCTGATATTAATCCGCGCGATATCACGCGAGCGATTGGGAATTGTCCACATCAACCAGCCTGCCGCGCTGCCTAAGGCTTGCACGGCACGCCATGGTAATAATGCAATCAGTTTTAAAGCACCCAGTGCCAGCTTGCCTTTTAAAGCTTCCACGTATGACCCCAAAGACAGTCTTCAAACCGCTTAAGTTACTGGATTTTGCTGATTAAGTCAGCAGGTAAAGCTTAAGCCTGTTTCTGCCAGAGTGCGTAATGCACTTGTCCAGTATGTTTTTCACGATGCAAGCGCCAGGTTGTGGGCACGCCCAAACTTGAGGGTGCTTGCTCGCTTTCGGTGTAAATCCATGCGTGCTCATTGAGCCACGCATGGGCTTCTAAGAGCTGGCAGCTGTTGAGTAATAAGTCTTGGTGAAAGGGCGGGTCGAGCAAGACAATATCAAAGCCTTGTGTCGCTGGCTGAGATAAATATTCTAAGGCATCGGTACGTAGCACTTCAGCGCTATCACACTGCAAAATCTCAAGATTACGGCGCAGATTATTGATGGCTGGAGTATGTAAATCCAAGGCTATCCCCGAACTGGCGCCACGTGACAGCGCTTCAAGAAACAGTGCGCCACTGCCGGTAAAAGCATCTAACACTCGCGCGCCACCAATATAGGAGGCGAGCCAGTTAAACAGGGTTTCACGCACGCGGTCCGGGGTCGGGCGTAAGCCTGGGCCATCGGGCACGCTCAGCTTACGCGAGCGCCATTCGCCGCCAATAATACGAATTTGGCTGGTACCGCTATGGGCTGCTTGAGGTTGTTTAGCCATCAGTGTTGGCGCTCCATGGGTGCGTCTGTATTTGCGCGTTCAACGGGCTCAGGTAAAGGTAATTGCTCGACCGTCGGGCCTGCGGTGACCACTACTAAGTGTTCGGGGTTGAGGTGACGCTTAAATGCCTCATGCACATCTTCAACTGTCAGTTGTTGCAGGTCCTGCATAAAGTCGCTCATCCAGGTCAGCGGCATATCGTAGAAGCCAATGGCTGCTAGCTGCCCAACAATGGCTGAGTTACTGGCTGCACTGAGCGGGAAACTGCCGAGGCTTTCACGTTTAGCTTTGGCCAGTTCTGCTGCGCTTGGGCCATTCTTGATGTAATCACGCAGTAAATCTTGCACCAGTTGCAGGGTCACAGCACTGAGTTGCGCGCGGGTTTGCACGTTAATCATAAAGGGACCGTCGGCTTGCATGGGGCTAAAGCTGGAATAGATGCCATAGGTCAGTCCGCGTTTTTCACGCACTTCTTCCATCAGGCGCGTACCAAAACCGCCGCCACCGAGAATCTGATTACCTAAAAATAAGGCTGGGTAATCAGGGTCGCCACGTTTAACCGCTAATTGCGCCAGCAAAATATGGGTTTGCGTGGACGGGTGTTCGATATGGATTTTTGCCGCAACATTGGCCTTGGGTGCGACTGTTTTGGCTGCAGCCTGACCGCGTGGTAAACGCGCCGAGACTTTTTCACTGATAGCTTTGGCTTGCTCGAGGGTTAAATCACCAACCAAAGCAATTTGCGCATTGTTGGCGTTGTAGTAAGTGCGGTGAAATTCTTGCAGCTGTTGGCGGGTTAACTTGGGTACTGAGGTTGCGTCGCCCGAACTTGAGTGAGCGTAAGGGTGCGCACCATAGAGTTGCTCAAAGAGTGCCAGTGAGGCGAGTTGACCGGGATTTTGTTTGTCATATTCAAAGCCTGCCAGTAGCTGGTTTTTAATCCGGGCTAAGGATGCGGCAGGGAAGCTTGGCTGCGCGGCAATGCGGCTAAACAGCTCTACTGCGGGGGCGCTGAGTTTGGGGTCACTGAGGCTGCGTAAGCTGACCACCGCCATATCGCGGTAGGAGCCGCTGGAGAAGTTGGCGCCGAGGTCTTCAAATTGCGCAGCAATCTGTCCGGCGTTGAGTGCGCCAGTGCCTTCATCGAGCATCGCACTGGTCAGGTTGGCCAGGCCGTAGTGGCTCTGATCTTTACTGCTACCGGCAGCAAAGGTTAAGCGTAGATCAAACATGGGTAATTCAGGCGCGGCCATAAACAGCACTTTGGTGCCGGCGCTGGTGTGCCATTCTTGAATATCCAAGGTGCGCGTGACTGGGTCTTGCTGGGAGAGCGCGGCTAAACTGCTAATGCGTTGCTCGGCGCTAGCAGTCGCTGTCGTTGAGGATTGGCTTAAGTTGCTGCAACCGACACTGATTAATAGTGCGCTACTTAGTAGGCTTGCACTCAATACACGCAGGGCCATCATGGACGTGCCTCCTCTGGGTAAACATAGGCTGTGGTCAGTCGAGTTTTAGTAAAGAATTTTTTCGCCGCGGCTTGAATATCTGCTGGAGTCACAGCTTCTAAAGCGGCGAGGTCAGTGTCTTGAATCTGCCAAGACAGGCCGATACTTTCTAGTTGACCAATGCTGTTGGCTTGGCTGGTGATGGAATCCTGTGCGTAGACTTCTGCAGCCACCACTTGTGCGCGTACGCGAGCTAACTCAGCGCTACTCGGTGCTGCGTCTTGCAGTTGTTTGAGTTGCTGCCAGAGGCCCGCTTCAGTTTGTGTGATGTTTTTACCTTTTTGCACATTTGGCGTGGCGGATAAAACAAATAAGCTATCACCGCGCGAGAAAGCGTTGTACCAAGCCGAGGCGCCTGCGACTAACTCTTGCTCACGCACCAATTGGGTTGGAATACGACTGCTGCTGCCACCATCCAATAACGCGCTGATTAAGCGCAGAGCATGCACTTCGGTTGCGTTGGCAGTACTGGCGAGGCTGGGGACATTAAAGCCCATCATCACGCTGGGTAATTGGGTTTTAAGATACAGGGTGAGGCTGCGCTCACCGGGCTCATCCAGCTCCTTGGGGTGCTTGACTGCTGGAGTTGGACGCGCAGGAATCTTGGCAAAGTAGCGGGTGACTAAGGTTTTGATTTCCTCGGGTTGCACGTCACCGACAATCACTAAAGTAGCATTATTGGGTGCGTACCAGCGCTCGTGCCAGTCGCGCAGGTCAGCGATGGTCATGCGCTCTAAGTCATGCATCCAGCCGATGGTTGGAATATGGTAGCTGCTGGCTGGATAGGCTAGGGCTTTAAAACGCTCATAGGCTAAACTACTGGGGCGGTCATCGGTGCGCATGCGGCGCTCTTCTTTGATGACTTCGATTTCACGCAGAAACTCATCTTCAGGCAAGGTCAGGCTGGCCAGGCGGTCAGCTTCCATTTCCAGTGCCACTTCTAAGCGGTCACGGGCCAATACTTGGTAGTAAGCGGTGTAATCGTCGCTGGTAAAGGCGTTTTCTTCAGCGCCGAGCTCACGTAAAATGCGCGATGATTCACCCGGGCCTAATTTGCTGCTACCTTTGAACATCATATGTTCCAGCGCATGAGCTAAACCGGTGCTGCCTGGGGTTTCGTAACTGGAGCCGACTTTATACCAAAGCTGGCTGACCACGACGGGTGCGCGGTGGTCTTCGCGAACGATGACCTTAAGGCCATTGTCCAAGCTGAACTCTGTGGTGGCACTCTGTGCAACGGCAGGGGTGATAAATGTACTGGAAAGAAATAGGGCGATGTAACCTAAGTATATTTTCATAATTGAACCTTTAAAACTGCGCGTTGAGTTTAGCTACCAAGTGCCTAGAAGTGCTAGGATACGCAACCATTTTATTAACAACCATATCTGTATGTATTTACGCGAGTCACAGTACAGATACGGTGAACTGCTGAGAAAGCCTTTTCTATGTTTGGTTCCGGCGACAAAAATAAAGCAAAACAAGCAGCGCCAGACGCTGACACAGTATCACCTGAAGAGACACAGGATGATAACGCATCTGCAGCCCCAGTGAAAAAGGGGTTGTTCTCATGGTTTGGTCGTAAAAAAGATAAGGCTAAAGCTGAGCCGACAGCGGTTGTTGTGCCAGAAGCTGAGCCAGAAACCGAGCTGGAAGTTGCTGCAATCACTGAGCCTGAGCCTGCTAATGAGCCAGAAGCACAGCCGACTGTTGTCTTAGAGCCAGCTGCGCCTGAGGTGATTAAGCCGCAACTACCTGCTGCCGAGGTGCAAGCACCGCTGCCAGTCGAGCCGCCTGCTGAGCCAGTTGCTGTGACAGAGCAGCCAGAACCCGCAGTGTCGGCTGACACTCCAGCCGCTGCAGTGGATGCGGATGTACCGGTTTTAGCGGCTAATTTAGCCGGGCAGAGTAAGCCACAAGGCAATAAAGTGGGTTGGTTTGCGCGCCTGAAGCAAGGTTTAGCCAAAACCAGTTCCAGCCTTGGCGAAGGTATGGCCAGCCTGTTTTTAGGCAAAAAAGAAATTGATGACGACCTGCTCGAAGAGCTGGAAACCCGTTTGCTGATGGCGGACGTGGGTATGGAAGCCACTACCGCGATTATGGGTAACCTCACTCGTCGTGTAGCCCGTAAAGAATTAGCCGACAGCGGTGCGCTCTACCAAGCCTTACAAGTGGAAATGGCCGAGTTACTGCGCCCGGTTGAACAGCCGATGACTATTTCAGCACAGAAAAAGCCGCATGTGATTTTGGTGGTCGGCGTCAATGGTGCGGGTAAAACCACCACCATTGGTAAATTAGCTCAGCGTCTGCAAAACGAAGGCAAAAAAGTCATGCTAGCGGCTGGTGATACCTTCCGCGCTGCCGCGGTAGAACAACTGCAGGTCTGGGGTGAGCGCAATCAAATCCCAGTGATTGCCCAGCACACCGGCGCCGATTCTGCTTCGGTGATTTTTGATGCGGTGCAAGCGGCGCAAGCGCGGGGCATGGACGTGTTAATTGCCGATACGGCAGGGCGTTTGCACACCAAAGATAACTTGATGGAAGAGCTGCGCAAAGTCGCACGCGTGATGGGTAAGCTCGATGACAGCGCCCCGCACGAAGTGTTATTGGTACTGGATGCTGGTACCGGTCAGAATGCAATTAACCAAACCCGTCAATTTAATGAAACCATTCCCTTGACCGGTTTAGCCTTAACCAAGCTGGATGGAACAGCCAAAGGTGGGGTGATTTTTGCCTTGGCCAAGCATTTCCAAATCCCAGTACGCTATATTGGCGTGGGTGAAGGTATTGATGATTTACGCGACTTTGTGGCCGATGATTTTGTCAAAGCATTGTTTGCACAAAAGGATGATGAATGATTCGTTTTGAGCAGGTCGAAAAGCGCTACCCCAATGGACATGTGGGGTTACATGAGTTGAGCTTTCGTGTGCGCCGTGGTGAATTTTTATTTGTCACCGGTCACTCAGGTGCGGGTAAAAGTACCATGCTGCGCCTGCTGTTAGCGATGGAGCGCCCAACGGCTGGCAAACTCTTGCTGGCCGGACAAGACCTCGCAAAAATTCGTAATTCACAGATTCCGTTTTTACGTCGCCAGATTGGCGTGGTGTTTCAAAACCACCAGCTGCTGTTTGACCGCAGTGTTTTTGCTAACGTGGCGCTGCCACTGCAAATTCTGGGCTTACCACAAGATGAAATTAATCAGCGTGTCAGCTTAGCCTTGGAGCGAGTGAGCCTCAAAGAAAAGGCGCTACAAGCACCATCAGACTTATCCACGGGCCAGCAGCAGCGTGTGGGTATTGCGCGCGCGATTGTGCATCAGCCTGCTCTTTTACTCGCGGATGAGCCCACCGGTAACTTAGACCCGCGCTTGGCGGCGGAAATCATGGCGGTGTTTGAAGATATTAACCAGCTGGGCACCACTGTCTTGATTGCCAGTCACGATTTGGCCCTGATTGCGCGGATGCGTCATCGTATGCTGACTTTGCAGCGTGGTCGTTTAATTGGTGATGGAGAAGCAGGCTAATGTGCGCAGCTAAAATTACTCCAAATCAACCTGGTGAGCGCGTTGGCGCAACTAGCAAGAATCAAGTGGCTGATAGCCTGTCGGATAACCGCGGCTTTCGTAATCAATTTCGTGCATGGGTAGAAAGCCACCGTGCCAGTTGCAGTGACAGTATTACCCGCTTAGTACGCCAACCCTTAGGTAGCTTTTTTACCTGCTTGGTGATGGCCGTCGCCTTAAGTTTGCCCATGGGTTTAGCGCTGCTGTTGGAAAACGTCAGCCAATTGGGTGGCTCATGGCAGCGTGCGGCACAAATCTCTATGTATTTAGAGCTTGATGCGGGTGATACCTACGGTCAATTATTACGCGATAAAATTGCTGAGCACCCGCATGTAGCAGAGGCACAGTGGATCAGTCGTGAACAAGCTTTAGCTGAGTTTCAAGAGCAATCTGGCTTAGGTGATGCGCTACGTGAGTTACCGGATAACCCATTGCCCGGTAGTATCTTAGTCACCCCCGAAGTTATTGATAAAGACACCTTGGTGGCCTTGCTCGCTGAGCTGAAAGCCATGCCAAAGGTGCAGCAAGCCCAGCTCGATTTAATATGGATTGAGCGTTTGGCCGCCATTTTACAGATGGGTGAGCACTTTATTTTCGCTTTATCAGTCTTGCTGATTGCCGCATTACTACTGGTGGTGGGCAATACTATTCGCCTGCATATTGAAAACCGTCGCATTGAGATTGAAGTGATTAAGCTCGTTGGTGGTACTGACGGCTATGTACGTCGTCCGTTTTTATATATGGGCGTACTGTACGGCCTAGCCGGCGGGGTATTAGCTTGGATATTGTTGGCCTTTGGTTTGCAATGGCTCAATGGTTCAGTCGTGCAGTTGGCGCAGCTGTATGGCAGTGACTTTAGTTTGTCGGGTGTACCAATCGAAGATGGCTTTTCATTATTACTTGGTGCAGTATTGCTAGGCTACATCGGTGCTTGGTTAGCTGTGGCACGGCACTTGCGGGAATTATCACCGCGTTAGTAGCAACGCTTTATAGGAGAAGGGTTTGCGCGAATTTACGCAGCGCAATAAATGGAACTTTCTGGCATTATTGCCATCTTATACATAATTGTATTGTTAAGATATTGTTACCCGTTGGAGGATATTTATGACCACCACGACCGCATTACAAACGGCGCAGATGCTCAGCCCAGGTGCTAACCTGCAGGCGTATGTGCATTCTGTGAACTCGATTCCGGTGTTGTCCGTTGAACAAGAACGTGACCTAGGCGAGCGTTTGTATTATCACCAGGATTTAGATGCTGCCCGCCAAATGGTAATGGCCCACTTACGTTTTGTGGTGCATATTGCGCGCAGTTATTCAGGCTATGGCCTGCCGCAAGGCGATTTAATTCAAGAAGGTAACGTTGGCCTGATGAAGGCAGTAAAGCGTTTTAACCCAGAGATGGGTGTGCGCTTAGTGTCTTTTGCTGTGCACTGGATTAAAGCTGAGATTCACGAATATGTGTTGCGTAATTGGCGCATTGTTAAAGTGGCCACTACTAAAGCGCAGCGTAAATTATTCTTTAACTTACGTAGCCAGAAAAAACGTTTAGCTTGGTTAACCAATGATGAAGTGACTGCCGTAGCCGACTCTTTGGGTGTGGAAGCACGCGAAGTGCGCGAGATGGAAAGCCGCTTAACCGGCCATGATATGTCCTTTGATCCGTCAGATAGTGACGATGATGAAAGCGCTTACCAGTCGCCTGCCAACTACTTAGAAGATCACAGTTATGATCCAGCCTTGCAGTTGGAAGCCTCGGATCAGACTGAGAATGACAGCAGTAGCTTGCATGAAGCACTCAGTGAATTGGATGAGCGCAGCCGTGATATTTTGCAGCAGCGTTGGTTGTCCGATGAGAAGGTCACGCTGCACGACTTAGCAGCGCAATATGGTGTGTCTGCTGAGCGTATTCGCCAGTTAGAAAAAAATGCCATGAAGAAGCTTAAAAGTAGCATTGCTGCTTAAGATATATCCTGCGGGTGACACAAAGGCGACCTTAAACAGTCGCCTTTTTTATTGTCTGCAGATTAGCAAGTTAGGTTGCTGCTGCCGAGAGCCTGCTCTAGCATGGCCTGATGACTGCGCGCTGAGCGCAATGGCAAGATCATCAGTGAATGAGGTCAAGGTATGACGCAATCTGTATTAATTATCGGCGGTAGCAGTGGCATTGGTCAGGCGATAGCGCAGCAGTCCAGTGCAGAAGGTGCAGTGGTCAGCGTGATTAGCCGACAAGCAGCACCGATTGCTAGTCCATGGTTTTGGTATCAAGATGCGCCGCAGAGTCAGCACAGCAGTCAAGATTGCATTGAGCAGGCTTTACAGCATAAGCCCGATACCATTGTGATCTGTAATGGCGTTTTGCATGATGCGCAAGGCTTGCCGGAGAAGACCATTCGCCATCTAGACAGCGCCATTCTCACTCAGCGTTTACAGACCAATGTGGTGATTCCAGCGCAGTATTTACAGGCTTTATTTCGTTATCTAAGCCGCACCCCGCAGATTAAAGTTTTGGTGCTCAGTGCGAAAGTCGGCAGTATTACGGATAACCATTTAGGCGGTTGGTACAGCTATCGCATGAGTAAAGCTGCGCTGAATATGCTGGTGAAAAACCTCAGTTTAGAAGTGCAGCGCCTCAATCCCAGTGCCAGTATCGTGACTGTGCATCCGGGGACCACGGATACAGCCTTATCCGAGCCTTTCCAAAGCAATCTACCTGCTGGGCAATTACAAACCACAGCACACACCGCGCAGCGCCTACTCCAAGTGCGTGATGCGCTGACACCCCAGCACAGTGGTAACTTACTCAACTGGGATGCGAGTATCTTGCCGTTTTAAATCTATGCATGTTGAGCATGTAAGTTGAGGTGGTATTGAACACAATCGAAAGTCAGCAGCAGTATTTTGAACAGACCTTTAAGGGCCTAGATCTGCAAGATTTAGTCTGCGTGGGCACTGAATTTGAAGAGTGCAGTTTTATTGACTGTAACTTTACCAGTGCCGTGTTTGAAAACTGTAACTTTATGAACTGCAGCTTTCGCGGTTGCCAATTAAGCTTAATCAGTGTGCCGTATTCACGCTTGTTTGAGTTGAGCTTTGTGGAGTGTAAGTTGGTTGGCGTGGATTGGACACGCGCTAATTGGTCGGCCTATCACAAAGATTTTGAAATCAGCTTTCGCCAATGCATCCTCAATGACTCATCATTTTTCGGCCTGACGCTGCAAGCGCTGGTGCTGGATGAATGCAAAGTGCAGGATGTGGATTTTCGCGAAGGTGATTTCTCCCATGCGGTGATGACCTACAGCGATTTTACCCACAGCCTATTTATGCGCACTAATTTACAGTCTGCGAACTTCACTGAGTCGACCCAGTACGCGATTAATATTTTAGAAAACCAAGTGCAAGGTGCGAAGTTTTCTAAGCATGAGGCGGTGTATTTGCTCGAAGGCCTAGGAATTGAGTTGGTGGATTAAATTTTGCTGCTAGGTTGGTTCTCTAGCAGCAAGGCTGTACCTGTTAATAACGAATGCATGGCTGTTTAAAATGGCCAAAACATTGGAATAAAGATCACGCCCAGCACCCAGAAAATCATATTTAGGGGTAAGCCAATTTTAATAAAATCGCTGAATTTATAGCCACCTGCGCTGTAGACCATCATATTGGTTTGATAGCCGACTGGCGTCATAAAGCTGGTTGAAGCAGCGAAGGTGATCGCAATTAAAAACGGCGTAGGATCAGCATTCATCAGCAGCGCGGTAGAAAATCCAATCGGCGTTAGCAGTACCGCTGCCGCCGAGTTACTCATCAGTTCACCCAGCGCCAACGCCATCAAATAGAGCACGGCTAACACTACATGCGGTCCCAGATGGCTGACCAAACCAATGCTGTTATCCACTAAAAACTGTGCCGCGCCGCTGCTGCTCATGGCAATGCCCAGAGGTAACAGCCCAGCGATTAAGATCACGATCGACCAGTCGGTACTTTCATAGACATCATCGGCATGAATACAGCCCGCCAGCGTCATAGCCACGGCTCCAGTCAGTGCAGATAAGGCAATCGGTAGCCAACCCAATGCCGATACTGTAACTACCGCCGCCATGACCGCGACGGCAAAAGGTGCACGCCAACCGTAATCTAAAGTCGCTTCACGCTGTGAAATCACAATGACGCTTTTATCTTTGCGCAGGGCGGCTAAGTCTTTTTCCGGTAGCGCCATCAGTAAAATATCACCGATGCGCAAACGTAAACTATTGAGCTGCGTACGCACCACTTGGCCACGACGTTGCACACCTAAAACCGAAGCGTTGTAGCGCCAACTGCGATTTAATACCGCGAGTAAACGCCCGGCTGCACGCGATTGTGGAGCGATCATCACTTCGGCTAACACGGACTTGTCTTGTTTCTCGCCCTTGAGTTGGAAATCAGTTTTGGTATTAAAGTCGAGTTTTTGCTCATCTTTAAGGGTTTCCAAATCTGACCAGACGCCGCGCGTGAGTAAAATATCCCCCTCTTGCAGTTCTTGGGCACGCGGTGACCAGTATTTTTCACCCTCACGCAGCAACTCTAATACATACACATTGTAGTTTTTACTCAGCTGCGCTTGCTCGACAGTACTGCCGAGTAATTTTGATTCGGCGCTGATTTTTAGCTCGGTAATATAGTGGCCAAATTCATAGAGGTTATCTAAATCGGCACTGCGTACATCAGGTAATAACCAGCGGCCAAAGGTCAGTAAATATAAGCAGCCTGCCGTGGCACAGATTGCTGCCAAAGGTAAAAACTCAAACATACTAAAACCGCTATGGCCTAAATCTTTAGCCACTGAGTTCACTAGCAGGTTGGTTGAGGAGCCGATTAAGGTAAAGACGCCGGCCATTTGTGCGACATAGGACAGCGGGATCAAGGTCTTGGAGGGTGTTAAACCAACTTTTAAGCTGGCGGCAATCACAATCGGAATAAAAATCGCCACCACAGCAGTGTTATTGATAAAGGGCGCAATCAGCAGAATTAAGGCAAATAGTATCAGCAAAAACTGTAAGGGTGAGCGTGCCGCCCCAAGCATTTTTTGGATACCACTCAGCGCTCCACTGTTTTGCAACCCAGCCGCCAGAATAAACATAGCCGCCACAGTGATGGTGGCAGGGTTACTAAAACCGCTCAATGCTTGGCTGGGACTGACTAAATCAAGCAGCGTTAAGCTGACCAGTACCAGTATCGCAATGGCATCAACACGCAGCTTTTCGCTAATAAATAGCGCCATGGATGACACAGTAATGAGCAAAACCAGAAAGATTTCTAAGGTCATAAACGTCTCGCATAATAATTTTTATAGCAGATCGAGTCATGTTCTACAGATTTGAGCACTACTATCGCTGTTAGTGATTGGTTTGTCTTGTCATTAACCAGCATGCTGTGTTTGCTGTGCAGTAGTACAGCTCTTGATAATGACACTGGCAAGTCACAGTAGTGCGCAAGGTCACTCAAGCTGAGAGTGTGCTGTAGCTCAGTTGAGCGCTGGGGGAGGCGTGCACACTAGATGTAAGAGGAAATGGCATGAGTGCTGATACACAACGGCCCCTGCATCACACCAAGATGCAGGGGCCGTTGAGGGTTGCAGGTTGCTTGCTAGTTTAAGCTTTTAGGTCAAAACGGTCAGCGTTCATCACCTTAGTCCACGCAGCGACAAAGTCGTGCACGAACTTTTCTTGGTTATCGTCCTGTGCATAGACTTCAGCGTAGGCACGCAACACTGAGTTTGAGCCAAACACCAAGTCAACACGACTGGCGGTCCATTTCACTGCACCGCTATGACGCTCACAAATCTCGTAAGAGTTACGGCCGGTGGGTTTCCAGGTGTAAGCCATATCGGTCAAGTTGACGAAAAAGTCATTACTGAGCACGCCGACACGGTCGGTAAACACGCCATGCTGGCTGTTACCGTAGTTGGTGCCTAACACGCGCATACCACCGACCAGTACCGTCATTTCATGCGCAGTCAGTTGCATCAATTGGGCACGATCCAGTAATAGCTCTTCCGCGCTGACCACATAATGCTGTTTCATCCAGTTACGGAAACCATCGGCGACCGGTTCCAGTACATCGAATGATTCAGCATCAGTCATCTCGTCGGTAGCATCACCACGGCCGGGGGCAAAAGGCACAGTCACTGTTACGCCAGCGGCTTG
>DATERP010000035.1:0-6232 GCA_035271385.1 Thiopseudomonas sp.
CATATTATTGAGCAGTGGAATATGCTTGTCTTTCACTCGAACTTTGAGCGTTTTAGTGTGCCTATTCATGCTGTATATATTACCAGCTCTGCACGTTAAACCCAAGGGAAAGCTAGGCTTTCCACGCTATCCATCCCCGCATTAAAAGTACGGGGTCTTTCGCGCAAAGCTGATAAAATCTTTTTCATCACCACCGCCCTCTAATATCCTATGCAGGAGCTTAGCCTGCGCACCTTAATTGAACCTTAACCAAGCCACTTGCTGATTCTCAACTACACTGCACAGACACATATCAACAGCAAGGATGCTATGTATGTTTCGTTTTGCTTTATCCAGTCTTGTGCTCAGTTGCACTATTTTTATGAATGCCAGTGCGCAGGCCAATTGCCCCACTTGGACATCGAATCAAGCCCAGCAAGAAATCAGCACTCTGCGCCAGCGTATTGCCGATTGGGATCGCAGTTATCACCGTGATGGCAGTTCACCCATTGCTGATGAACTCTATGATCAAGCCCGCGAGCAACTACAAAGTTGGCAGCAGTGCTTTGTTGATGATCACACAGCAGAACCAGCCACCACGGCACTCAAGTCAGTCTCTGCTCAGCTTGATTTACCCTTTAGCCAAACAGGTTTAAGAAAACTCAGTGACAGCGCACTGAAGCAGTGGATGCACAAGCGTCAGGATCTTTGGGTGCAACCGAAAGTGGACGGCGTAGCAGTGACGCTGGTGTATCGCGACGGACAACTGACGCAGCTGCTCAGTCGCGGTAATGGTTTGGCCGGACAAGATTGGTTAGCCCATGCCACAGCCATTCAAGCTGTACCTCAGCAACTGGCAACGCCCTACCCCACAGTCACCTTGCAAGGTGAGTTGTATCTTAAACAGCCCCAACATATTCAACAGCAAAGGGGTGGTAGTGATGCTCGCAGCCAAGTTGCAGGTTTACTCAACCGCCATCGACTCAGCGCCGCCGAGGGTGATCGCATTGGTATCTTTATCTGGGAATGGCCCGATGGTCCCGCCACGATGCGCGAGCGTTTACAAGAGCTACACAACTTAGGTTTTAGCGACAGCAGCACCTATAGCCAACCGGTCGTAACATTTAATGAGGCTAAACATTGGCGCGATCATTGGTATAGCTCGCCATTACCCTTTGCCAGCGATGGTGCAGTGATTAAACAAAGTCAGCGCCAGATCAACCATCCGCGCAGTGCTTACCCACCCTTTTGGGCGGTGGCATTGAAGTATCCGCTGCAACAAGTACTCACCTCAGTCACTGACGTGACCTTTAATATTGGCCGCAGTGGTCGCATTACCCCGATCGCCCATCTAGCAGCAGTCTCACTGGATCATAAAACCATTCGCAAAGTCAGTTTAGGCTCGCTCAGTCGTTTGCAAAAACTAGAACTGAACCAAGGTGACCATGTCGCCATCGCTTTATCTGGGCATGCGATACCCCAGCTTAAAGAGGTGGTGTGGCGCAGTCCGCAGCGCAAAATAATTAGGCTGCCAAGCGCAGCGGACTACCACCCACTCAGCTGCTGGCAGGCGACAACCGCATGTCAACAACAATTTCTCGCACGCCTCACATGGCTGAGTGATAAAAAAACACTGAATCTGCGCGGTCTGGGCACTCAAACTTGGCAAGCATTGATGGATGCAGAGCATATTGAGCGCCTGACCGATTGGCTGGCACTCAGCGCTACTGATTTAACCAGTACCCCAGGCTTTGGCAAAAAGCGTAGCGCACAAATCGCAGGGTTATTTGCCCAAGCTAAAACTCGCTCTTTTAAGGCATGGCTCAGAGCGCTCGGTACCCCAAACTTTATCAAAAGCAAACCCACTGACACTTGGCACAGCCTGTCGCAATTAACCGCAGAGCAATGGCAGCAACACCGCTATTTAAGCCCGCGACAGACGGAGCAAGCTGTGGCTTTTTTCCAGCATAGCGAAGTACAAAAGATTGCTGAGCAATTACAGCAATATGGCATTGATGGCTTTTAATCATTTAAGGCAAAGCACCTCACATTTACAGCGGTAACATCACCATACAAAAGGCCTATTGCAGTTAGCGCTGCTGCTGTCCAAGATATGCAGCTTTAATTGAACTGCGGTTCAGTACAGTTCAATCACTTGCATTTATGCGCCCCCATAAAAATAAGAAACATTAGCAAAGACAGACCCCGCACAGCGTTACCGCACGGTAGCCTAGCCCGCCTGTCTTTTTTATTTGAGGCATATATTAAAAGAGCAATAAAATGGCAAAGGATGATTCTCAAAGTTACCGCGCCTTACACCGCCCGCAAAGCGAGTTTGCATCGCGTCAAGAATACCTAGAACACGAACTCTCAATCATGTCACCACGTCGCTGGGGCATGAACTTACCTTTTCGTGACTACCGTTTTGAAATTGAAGACTGGGTGCCCGCCATGGCGGCCACTATCGGCAAAATTGTTATGGTGGCAGCTATTGTTGCAGCCTTTGCTGAGCCCTTAGGCCTACCCTCTTCTTTTGTAATTGAAAACGCCCGCTATGAAATGCTAATTGCCGCACTTTTATTTGTGGTGATTTTCTCTGGCTTTCTGATTCCCACCGCTAACTTAGCGGGTACCCATGGTCCATTAATTCCGCTGGTGCCCATTATTGTGGCATCCGGCGGCCACCCGATGGCGCTGGGGCTGATGATTGGTGTTCTAGGTTTTACTTTGGGAATTTTCAAAGGAGGAAGCTTGCTCGGCAGGCTGACCAGCGACGGGGTCTGTGGCGGACTGCTGCTGTTCTTGGGCTTTATCGGCATGACCTCGCAAATCAAGTACCTTTATGCTTGGGCAGAAGGCTTTGATGCCGGCTACATTGCTTTTGTAGTGATTTTGGCCACTATTATTATGTATGCCTATTTAGAGCATCTGGGTAAACGTTGGCTGGCGATTCCGCTGGGCGCGATATTGGCAGCAGCGATTGCTTTTGCTCTGGGTGCGCCGTTTGAGTTCACCACAGAACCGGGTCTACCAAACCTTAACCCTGCGTACTGGTGGGGCGAAGATACCGGCTGGAAACTGGGTCTACCTAATATGCAGCACTTTATTGCTGCAGCGCCTTTTGCTGTTTTAGCCATTGCAATGTGGTCACCGGACTTCCTTGGCCACCGCGCTTTCCAGTATCTGAACTATCCAAAAAACGCTCAAAAAGTGGTGATGAATATTGATGACACCATGTGTGTAGCGGCTGCACGTCAAATGGTGGGCACCGCACTGGGTGGCGCCAATATTGCGTCATCTTGGGGTACCTATATTGTCCCTGCGGCGATTGCGAAGCGTCCGATTCCAGCCGGTGCGGTGTTGACCGGCTTGCTCTGCGTCGTTGCTGCAGTATGGGGTTATCCAATGGACTTAGCGATTTGGCCACCAGTGCTCAGCGTTGCGCTAATTGTTGGTGTGTACTTGCCACTGCTAGAAGCGGGTATGCAAATGACTCGTGAAGGTAAAACCGCGCAATCAGCAGCCATTGTGATTTTCTCATCCGCTCTGGTTAACCCAGTATTTGGCTGGTCACTTACGGTGCTGCTGGACAATATTGGCATTATTGGTGACAAAGAACGCGGCCAGAAAATGACCCGTACTGACCGTTGGATTATCCCTTCCATCGTCTTTATCGTGCTGTGCACGGTGATGGCAGGTGTAGGTATGTTTAAAGGTATTCCAGCGCTGATGGAATCATTCCGCGCGCTGCACTAAACCTGCAACAGGCTATTCAGCGCTGCACTGACAGAGTGCTAGCGCTGAATACGCCTCTTAATAAGCTCTGAACTCTTTGTGACACGACTCGCAAGCATCCTCAACCGCTTGTACTCGCACACTTAACACACTCTTATTCAGCGGCGGCTCAGTAGTACTCAGTACTAAATGTGCTGTGGTTTCTTCTAGCGCCCGCGCTAACTCTTGAAAACGCTCTTGCTCTTTCCAGACTTCGTCACGAGCTGAGTTTTTCTCATCTTCCTGAACGGTTGGAAAGTGCTGCCAAGGTTCTTTAGAAATAGTATCTAAACGTACTGCTTTTTCGGTAAACAGTTGCTCATCATAGGCAAGGCGTCCGCGTAACATGCCACCTAAGTCTTCACTGACAGTGAGCATTTCTTTAAAAATCGCCTTACGTTTACCCAAAGGTGAGTCTGGGTCGACACCACCACAGGCAGCTAAACTCATCGCCATTACCAGTAATACACTACGCTTTAACACAGGTTCACCACTTTAATTAACATCACACCGTTGAATTGAGCCTAAGCCGGACTTAGCCCCATAAAATCTCTTATCACGCTATCGATACGCTGGTGTAGCCCAGCCACAATAGCGCTGAAAATCAGGCTGACAGCACGAACAAACTGACAATTAAGCCCACACCAACCGCCCATACCAGTGAGCGCAAGAGCGACCAGTCCGCTGCATAACATAAAGTATACAGCACGCGACTGATGACAAAAGCACAGGCAATTTGGTCAATCAGCCCTTGTTCAGCCACTCCGACCACATGCGCAATAATCACCGCTGCCGCAAAAGCTGGAGTGATTTCAAAACCATTTTGCTGAGCATTATTGGCACGTTTGGCCAAACCTTGCGCACCCGCTAAAAACGCTCGCGGATCACGATTATGCTGCGGACTAAAACCGCCAGCACTGGCTTTAGCCAAGACGGTTGCAGCATAAGGTAAGAGAATCGCAACTAACACACACCAATATGCAAGGGTCATAACCACTCCTACTGCTCTAGTTGTCATCGATAAGCTCTGTACTTTAATACAAATTTACGCCAACACAGCAAATTCTTCCCGTTTTACCCCTTTGTCAATTTGCAAAGCCTCGCTATAATCACCCCGCGCTATGGCCAAGCCATAGTGACCAACAGATTCGAGGGGCGCTGCAGCAGGTTCTCCTGTCAGGCTCGAACAGGTTGCCTTCCAGTTGTTGATACGACTGCATATTTGTAAACGGCGCCCATTCGATTATTACGAATGGAGAACTCATTTCATGAGCGCTGTTGCTGATTTTACTGATTACAAAGTTGCGGATATGTCACTGGCTGATTGGGGCCGTCGTGAAATTATTATTGCTGAATCTGAAATGCCAGCCCTGATGGGTTTACGCACTAAATATGCGGGCGAGCAGCCACTCAAGGGTGCAAAAATCCTCGGTTGCATCCACATGACTATCCAGACTGCAGTGTTGATTGAAACGCTGACCGCACTGGGCGCAGAAGTGCGCTGGTCAAGCTGTAATATTTTCTCCACCCAAGACCAAGCGGCTGCGGCGATTGCTGCTGCGGGTATTCCAGTGTTTGCTTGGAAAGGCGAAACGGAAGAAGAATACGAGTGGTGCATCGAGCAAACCATCCTTAAAGATGGCCAGCCTTGGGATGCCAATATGGTGCTGGATGACGGTGGCGACTTAACAGGTATTTTGCACGAGCGTTTCCCGCAGGTTTTGGAAAACGTCCATGGCGTGACTGAAGAAACCACCACAGGCGTACACCGTCTGCTGGAAATGCTCAACGAAGGCACACTGAAAATCCCAGCGATTAACGTGAATGACTCTGTGACCAAGAGCAAAAACGACAACAAATACGGTTGCCGTCACAGCCTCAACGATGCCATCAAGCGCGGTACCGATAACTTGTTATCCGGTAAGCAGGCTCTAGTGATTGGTTATGGTGACGTGGGTAAAGGTTCTGCACAATCACTCAATCAAGAAGGCATGATTGTTAAAGTTTCAGAAGTTGACCCAATCTGTGCTATGCAAGCCTGCATGGACGGTTACGAGTTGGTGTCGCCGTACATCGATGGGATCAATGATGGTACCGAAGCCAGCATTGATAAAGCTTTACTGAGTAAAATCGACCTGATCGTGACCACCACAGGTAACGTCAATGTCTGTGATTCGAATATCCTTAAAGCACTGAAAAAACGCGCTGTAGTATGCAACATTGGTCACTTCGACAATGAAATCGACACCGCATTTATGCGTAAGAACTGGGCGTGGGAAGAAGTTAAGCCACAGGTACACAAAGTTCACCGCACCGGCGCTGGCGCATTTGATCCACGTAACGATGATTACCTGATTCTGTTGTCAGAAGGTCGTTTAGTGAACCTGGGTAACGCTACTGGCCACCCAAGCCGCATTATGGATGGCTCATTTGCGAACCAAGTCTTAGCGCAAATGCACTTATTTGAGCGCAAGTTCGC
>DATERP010000036.1:0-3173 GCA_035271385.1 Thiopseudomonas sp.
GTTGCAGTTTGCAAGGTGCAATTTTATCGGGATCGAATTACTTTAAAACATCGCGGCGTTACCGTGCGGCAATGACTTTAGCGCGTTTTGAGCGCTGGCGCTTAGGCAAAACCGGGCGCAGTCAGTTGTTGCAGACCTTAGTTTTTTATCCTTATCAGCGTGCCGTCAAACAGCGGCGCACCGATTGGGATTGGTTAAGCCGTGATGCTGCGCAGGTGGATGCTTATATTGCTGATCCTCTCTGTGGCTTCACTTGTACGACGCAATTGTGGCTGGATTTTTTAGGGGGTTTACAGCATGTCACCCCAGTGCGCAATTTGGTACAGATTGATAATGATTTGCCGGTGCTGGTGATCGGTGGTGATGCTGATCCGATTCATCGTGGGCACCGTTTGATTGACCTGGCGAATGCGCTGCGTGAATCAGGTAATCGTGCTGTGGATATTCGTCTGTATCCACAAGCGCGGCATGAGGTATTGCAAGAAATTAACCATGCCGAAGTGACGGCAGATATTATACGTTGGCTGGATACAGCCTTAGCCCATCAGCGCTCGATGCTGCTGACATAAGATTAATTTGGAGAACAACATGACACAAAGTACAAGCACTGCATATGACGAGTTAACCGTGGGCCAGCAGGCGACTTTTAGTAAATTAGTCACCGAGCACGACATTATGATGTTTGCTAGCATGTCCGGTGACCGTAACCCGGTGCACTTAGATGCAGATTATGCAGCAGGTACCATGTTTAAAGAGCGTATCGCGCACGGTATGTTCAGTGGTGCGTTGATCAGCGCCGCAGTGGCGTGTGAATTGCCAGGACCGGGTACGATTTACTTAGGTCAGCAGATGGAGTTTAAGTTGCCCGTTAAGCTCGGTGATGAGTTAACCGTACAGTTGGAAATTCTTGAGAAGCTGCCCAAGTTTCGCGTGCGCATTATGACGCGCGTGGTGAATCAGCGTGATGAGATTGTTGTTGACGGTGAAGCTTTGATTATTGCCCCACGTAAAGCACAAACAGTTGAACTGGCTGATTTGCCGCAATTTGTTGCGCAGTAAAACATTATGACAGAGCGCGCTTTTGTAGGTGCAGGTTAGGCCTGCGATCGCGGCTCTCTAGACACGCTATCCCGCAGTACCCGTACTGATAGGTATTAAGCGGCGCGCACTTGTAAATCTAAGTGGCTGCGGTGCCGCCGACTTAAACTCTGGTTAAGCTCTAGGCTGGCGCGCAATGCATTTAGGGATGCGACAAACCAAGACGCAGCAATTGCTAAAAACGACAGATAACAGCCCTTGATCCGCTCCAAGCTGCGCAAACTATTGTATTCTAAGCCCCATTAAATATACGGACGCAGCCCACGCCTGCAGACTGTAAATGGAGCTCAAAGTACCTTATGTCGCATTTGTTACGCATTATCATGATCAATGGCCACCTTGAGGGTGTGATTGAGTTAGCGCTCGATGGCCATACCAATATCTGCGGTACCAACGCCTCGGGTAAAACCACCTTGCAGCGCTTAATTCCAGTGTTTTATGGTGAGCGGCCTAATAATGTGGTGCCGAAAACGCGCAAGAAATTTGATCAGTTTTATTTGCCGCACGCCGATTCATATTTGATTTATGAATACCGCCGTGAAGCCGGCACAGTCTGTCAGGTGACCATCACCCGTAGAAAAGAAGAAGGGGTCAGCTACCGTTTTATCAATAGCGCCTACCGCCCTGAGCAATATTTGCGTACCGATGCTAAAGGCCGTGCGCAGGCGCTGAGCTATCAAGAGTTCACAGCTTACTTACGCCAACATAAGATTGAGCATTCCAATCGCATTAGCACCATTAATGAATATCGCAGCATTATTCAGAATGATTTTAGTGCCTTCACTCAGCCGGTGTCGCGCACTGAGTCGGTGCGCCTCAGACAAATTGCCTTGCGTTATAGTTTAGTCAGTAGTCCGCATCGTTTACGCCATATCGAAAAGCTGGTGTCGGCTGTGCATGCTAAAGAAGGCAAAATGGACACCTTGAAAACCATGCTTGCGGCTATTTTTGAAGATGAAGGCGTGGCGCTACCCACCACGCAAGTCAAAAGTACCCAAGTGCGTGAATGGGTGCAGCAGGTGCGCCAATCACGACGCTTAAGCGGTTTGCAAGCGGAAATGGATGGCATCAGCAAGCAAGTGGATCATCTGACCAGTACCGAACGGGCATTGTGGCAGTTGCAGCCGTTGTTGCTTAAAGATGCCAGTCAGTTAGAACGCAGTTGTGCCGATCAAAGTGCGGCTATTCAAGACGCAAAACGTAAAGTTGCCGTGCAAGAGGAGGCTTATCAAAGCCAGCGTCACACGCTTAATAGCAGTCACAGTCAGGCGGCGAGCCAGCTCAAGCAAGTTGAAACTGATCTGGATAATATCGAGCAGCGTTATACGGATTTTACTCAGCGCGATATGGCTGCGCTTGAGCATGCCGTGGCTCAGTTACCGAGTTGGCGCAATCAGCGTGACGAGTTGGATCGGCATTTGCAGTTACTGCGTGAAGAAGCGGGCAACTCGCGCCAGCGTTTTGAAGCGCGTCAGTTGGAGTTGGCCGGTCAGCTCAATGAGTTTGTCGAGAAACATACTCATGAGCAACAAAAAGTCCGTGATCAAGAAAGTGCCTTGCGTCAGCAGCACAATCAGCACAAAACCCAGTTGGAGCAGGAGCATCAGCAACAGCAAAGTGCCTTGCAAGCTGAGCTGCAAGAACAGCAAAACCTGATTTTCCAACAGCAAGCCGATGTTAAAGCCCGCTTAAGCGTGTCCTTGCTCACTGCGCAAGAGCAGTTGACGCTGGAAACAGAGCAGGCGCGTCTGGAGGCGATACAGCAACAACTCAACCAGCAAGGTGATGATGTGGATCGCCTGCATGCACAGTATGAGCAAGCTAAGCAGCTGCAAAACAGCCATTTAGATGACATACAGCGTCAGCAGAAAAGCGTGCGTCAGGCTGAGCAACATTACGCCCAGTTAAAACGCCAGCAAGCACCTGCCGAGGGCAGTTTGCGTCAGTTTCTCCAGCAGCAAGTGCCCGATTGGCAGCACAGTGTTGGTAAGGTCGTACGCGAAGAGTTATTGGAGCGCACGGATTTAGCACCGCATCTGGCCGTGCTTGATGCCGGCAGTGACCAAGAACACAGT
>DATERP010000037.1:0-2369 GCA_035271385.1 Thiopseudomonas sp.
GCCGCACTCATCAACTCTTGCAGAACAACCACCAGCTCATCCCAAGGCAAAAACGCTTCATCGGCGCGCATGATCATGCTGTGCTCAGTCGGCGAAACATTGTCGCCAATCAGCAACTCTTCATAGAGCTTTTCACCCGGACGCAGGCCGCTAAATTCGATAGCAATTTCGCCGGAAGGATTGCTCTCACTGCGTACAGTTAAACCGGTTAGATTAATCATCTTCTCGGCCAGCTCAACAATCTTCACCGGATCGCCCATGTCCAAGACAAACACATCACCGCCCTGGCCCATAGCACCGGCTTGAATCACCAGCTGTGACGCTTCCGGAATAGTCATAAAGTAACGGGTCATCTTTGGATGAGTCACAGTCACTGGGCCGCCACGCTTAATTTGCCCACGAAACAATGGAATCACCGAACCCGACGAGCCCAGCACATTACCAAAGCGCACCATGGTAAAACGGGTGTTATTCGGAAATTCTTGCTGATTGCGCTCATCTCTAAATAAGCCAGACGACGCCTCTTTACTCAGCGCCTGCAAAACCATCTCGGCCAAGCGCTTAGTGCTGCCCATAATATTAGTAGGGCGCACCGCTTTGTCGGTCGAGATCAGGACAAAGTGCTCAACCTGCGCGGCAATCGCCGCCTGCGCGGTATTGAGGGTACCAATCACATTATTCAGAATACCTTCAGCGGTATTGTGCTCGACCATCGGCACATGCTTATAAGCAGCCGCGTGGTAAACAGTATTGACCTTCCACGCCTCCATCACTTCACGCAAACGCTTAAGGTTACGAATCGAACCCAAAATCGGGATCAATTGCACACTTAAACCTTCCTTGCAGATCCGTGCATCTAACTCGGTCTGGATGTTGTAGAGATTAAACTCACTGTGCTCAAATAAAATCAAGGTCGTCGCGCCACTGGCTAAAATCTGTCGGCACAACTCCGACCCAATCGAACCGCCAGCACCGGTCACCATCACCACTTGCTGCTTAATACAACGCTCAAACAACGCCATGTGCGGCTCAACCGCATCACGGCCCAGCAAGTCAGCAATATCGACTTCCTGCAGATCCTGCACTTTCACCCGGCCACTGGCTAAATCCATAAAGCCCGGAATAGTGCGCACATGCAAAGGGTACGGCTCTAAAAAAGCCAACACTTCACGGCGCCGCGCGCGGGTCGCTGAGGGCATCGCCAACAGCACTTCAGTAGCCCCGGTGGCAGCAATCATTTGTTGCATGTGTTTGGGCTTATAGACTTTCAGCCCAGCGATGGTGCGCGTAGCAATGGTATCGTCATCATCAATAAAGGCCACCGGGCGCATCGATTTACCCATGCGTAACGCCGTTGCCAATTGATTACCGGCCGAGCCAGCGCCATAAATAGCCACTCGCGGCAAGCTATTGGTCTGTTTGGTAAACGGCAAATGGCCAACCGTCTCCAGCCACTCGCCGAGGAAGTACTCGCGCAGCAGCAAGCGCAAGCCACCCAGAATAAAGATACTCAACCACCAGTAACTCAACACTAACGAGCGCGGCACTAAGAGGTTGTCGGCTTTAAACCAGTAAATCGCGAGGGAAAAGACCAACGCCGACAAGGTCACTGCTTTAAGAATGGCGACCAGCACTTCCTTACCGGCATAGCGCATCACCGTGCGATACAAACCAAAGTAATAAAAGGCAGGAATCGCAATCACCGGTGCCAACAAAAACAACCAGCCATGCGCGCCGAACGGCTGCACAGGATGCTCAAAGCCTAAACGCACAACATACGCCAGCCACAGCGCCAACCAGGTTAAAATAATATCCGTGCCAACCTGCAAGAAACGCTTGTAACGGCTTGGTAACGCTAATAGCCAGCTTTTCAACATCATCTGTGTCCTATAGATTTTGTGGAATTGTCATCAGCATCAAACTGATAACCTACAACTCAAGCCTGAGTCTTTTCTAACTCACCGGCTTTAAATTTCACCGCCAATAAGACTAAGGGTAAATAAGCAATCGCCACACCCAGCACACCATCCAAATGCCACAAGCCAACCGCTAAAGCGATAGGTAGCAACCAACATAGATTAATCAGCAACACGGCTAAGGTGACCGGACGGTGCGCGCCAATCTGACGCGAAGCATATTGATAGGCATGACTGCGATGCGCCTCATAGACTTTATCACCACGCAATAAACGCCGTAGCAGAGTAAAAGTCGCATCCACCACAAACACACCGAGTAAAATCACCCAACTCCACAACAGCTCAGCTTTGAACCAAGCCGCTTGCAGAGATAATACGGCTAAAATTAGCCCCAAAAAGCCACTGCCAGCATCACCCATAAAGATGCGGGCAGGCGGAAAATTCCAACATAAA
>DATERP010000038.1:0-2253 GCA_035271385.1 Thiopseudomonas sp.
AAGAGTTAGCTGAAATCATTCCAGTGAACTGCTTTAAAACCGATCCATCAGAAAAATCATCACTGAAGTTTTTGCGCAAAACCGAATGGGCGCGCAGCAAGGTTGAAGCCTTGTATATTTCAACCTTTGCCTAAGATCAACCCGTGCGGCGCTGTTGCTGTGGCAAGCGTAGCCATCGATGGCGTAGCGCCTGAGTTGAGCCCCGGACGGGCTCATCGAAGGAAAAACAGCAATAGCGCTGCACGCCTCACACCTATAGTGAAAACAGCGCACAGGTTATTGCTTACATAGCAGCGGTATCGGCCTGCACGATGTGTCGGCCTGAAGACCGACCGACCAAAAGTAGCCAACACATCACACCAGAAAACTTAGCTGTGTTCAGCCACAATATGCGTACCGGCCTGCCCTGAGAGCAACGCCAAGGCTTCAGACAAACGACCAATGGCACTAAAACCACCCGACTCCGCAAAACTGCAAGCCGCATTGATTTTTGGTCCCATGGATCCGGCGGGCAAATTCAGCTCATGACTCTCGGCAATGGTTAAAGCACTCAGCGGCTGCGCCTCAGGCGTACCAAAACCTTGATACACCGCCTCCACATCCGTCAGCAACAGCAATGCATCTGCACCTAACTGCTTGGCTAAAAAGGCACTGGATAAATCCTTATCAATCACCGCCTCAATCCCTTGCAAATGATTGTTCGCATCACGCACTACAGGAATACCGCCACCACCGTTACAGATCACCACCGCACCTTGCGCAACCAACAGCTGCAAGACTTGCAAATCAGGAATCTCCAAGGGCTGCGGTGAGGCCACTACACGACGCCATTTATCACCGTCTTGGGCAATCTGCCAACCCGACTTCACCCCGCGTTGCTCAGCTTGCGCTTGGCTGTAGAGCGGACCAATATACTTAGTCGGATTACTAAAGGCTGGATCATTTAAATCCACCACCACTTGCGTGAGCAAAGTCACAATCGGACAACTGTGCTGCAGAGCATTTTCCATTTCTTGCTCAATCAGATAACCAATCATCCCTGCCGTTTGCGCACCGAGCACATCCAACGGATAACTTTCACCTGGGGTATAGGCATCGTTTTGCAACGCCAATAGACCAACTTGCGGGCCATTACCGTGAGTAATCACCAACTGATGCCCCGCCTTAACAATATCTGCTAAAGCTCGCGCTGCTACTTTAACGTTCTCGCGCTGTACCTGCGCAGTCAACGGCTGACCACGCTGTAATAAGGCATTGCCGCCTAATGCTGCCACAACCAACATATTTAATTATCCTAAAGTTGCCACCAGCACCGCTTTGATGGTGTGCATACGGTTTTCTGCTTGATCAAACACAATAGACGCCGGACTTTCAAAGACTTCGTCCGTCACTTCCATTGCATCAATGCCAAATTTTTGCTGAATTTCTTGACCCATAGTGGTTTCAGTGTTGTGAAATGCTGGTAAACAGTGCATAAATTTCACCCGTGGATTACCCACTTTTGCCATCAGCCCAGCATTCACTTGGTACGGCATCAGTAACTTAATGCGCTCAGCCCAGATTTCTTGCGGCTCGCCCATCGATACCCAAACATCCGTGTAGACAAAATCTACATCCTTGACGGCCAGATCAATGTCATCAGTAATGGTAATGCGCGCACCGGTGATCTTGGCAACGGCATAGGCATAGTCTTGAATCGCTTGCTCGGGCTGGCACTCTTTCGGCGCGCACAGACGTACATCCATCCCCATTTGCGCACCACCGACCAACAAGCTGTTACCCATGTTATTGGCCGTATCACCAATAAACACATAGGCCACTTCATGCAGCGGCTTATCGCTGTGCTCTTGCATGGTTAAAAAGTCAGCCAAGATTTGCGTTGGGTGTGAATCATCGGTGAGGCCGTTGTAGACCGGCACACCCGAATACTCAGCCAGCTCATTAACAATCTCTTGACCAAAACCACGGTACTCAATCGCATCATAGACACGGCCCAAAACACGCGCCGTATCTTTAACTGACTCTTTGTGACCAATATGGTTACCGCTTGGGCCAAGGTAGGTCACATGAGCACCCTGATCCATTGCCGCCACTTCAAAACTAATACGGGTACGCGTGGAATCTTTTTCAAAAATCAGCGCGATGTTTTTGCCTTGCAGGCGCTGCTGCTCAGTGCCTGCGTACTTCGCTGCTTTAAGATCGGCAGACAACTTCAGTAAAAAGCTGATTTCCTGAGGCGTGTAATCGCGTAAC
>DATERP010000039.1:0-20321 GCA_035271385.1 Thiopseudomonas sp.
AGGTAAGTGGAAACAGCTTAAAGGCCAAGTGCAAGCGCGCTGGGGCAAACTGACGGATGATGATCTTGATGTGGTTGAAGGCCATAGCCAGTATCTGGCTGGTAAACTCCAAGAGCATTACGGCATTACCAAAGAAAAAGCTGAAGAAGAAATTGCTGAGTTTCATCGCAAGCTATAACTTCTTCTGTGCGTAAACGGCTTGAGCAGGGTGAAAACGCCTTGCTCAAGCCGTTTTTTATGGGCTGCAATAAAGTCATGGCTACGGCAATGGTGCTGCTGGGCTTATTTAAACAGCGGGCCTGATTTAGTGTTTAAGCCTTTGGCTAAACGGTCATAAAGAACTACGTTGACGGTCGCAGCCAAGTTCATGCAGCCATTGGTGGGGATATACACCACATCGGTGCACCAATCGCGAATCTCTTTATCCAGCGAGCCATCTTCAGGGCCAAAGATATACAACGCGCGGTCAGGGTGGGTGTATTCAGGTAAAGGGCGCGCGCCTTCTACCAATTCAATCGCTACGGGTGTGCAGCCGAGCGGTAAGATTTTGCGTAAATCGTCAATATTAATCAGCGGCACGTCTTGGTGCACTTTTTTGGTGTCGGTAATAAAGTCTTTGGCACGATCGTAACGGGTGCCGGTATAAAAGACGCTATTAACGCTGTAACAGCCTGCTGCACGCATAATGGAGCCAACATTGGTTGGCGATTTGGGGTTGCTTAAAGCGATACAGCTGTAACGACGATTGGCCACAAGAGACTCACAAAATTCTGTTTTCTATCCTGCCAGACTCACTGTCAGTCTCTCAGGTAGAAAAGGGGTATGTATAAATAACAAGGCCGAGAACAGTGTCTCGGCCTTGATGTAACTGAACTGAGGGGTTATTTAACTTCAACCGCCAAGCTCTCGGCAATCTTTTTCTTCCACAGAGCAGGGCCAGTGATGTGCACCGACTCGCCTGAAGTATCCACTGCTACTGTGACGGGCATATCCACCACGTCAAACTCGTAGATAGCTTCCATGCCCAGTTCTGGGAATGCCGCGACACGAGACTTCTTAATGGCTTGCGCCACTAAGTAGGCCGCACCACCCACAGCCATCAGGTAGACCGCTTTGTGATCTTTAATCGCATCAATAGCGATCGGGCCACGCTCAGATTTACCAATCATGCCCAGTAAGCCTGTGCTTTCAAGGATTTGACGGGTGAATTTATCCATACGTGTGGCGGTAGTTGGGCCAGCAGGTCCAACAACTTCTTCGCCAACTGGGTCCACAGGACCGACGTAATAGATAAAGCGGCCTTTGAGATCAACGGGTAATTCTTCACCGTTGTTGAGCATGTCCACCATACGCTTGTGCGCTGCATCGCGGCCGGTAAACATCTTACCGTTGAGCAGGACAGTTTCGCCGGGCTTCCAGCTTTGCACGTCTTCTGGCGTTATGGTGTCGAGATTGACACGACGCGCCGTTGGACCCGCTTCCCAAACGATATCTGGGTAAGCGTCGAGTGATGGTGCTTCCAGTACTGCAGGGCCTGAACCGTCCAGTACAAAGTGAGCGTGACGGGTGGCAGCACAGTTTGGAATCATGCACACCGGCAGTGATGCCGCGTGGGTTGGGTAATCCATGATTTTCACATCAAGTACGGTCGTCAGACCACCTAAACCTTGTGCACCAATACCCAGCTGATTCACTTTTTCAAACAGCTCTAAACGCAGTTCTTCGGCACGGGTTTGTGCGCCGCGTGCTTGCAGTTCATGGATGTCGATGGATTCCATCAGCACTTCTTTGGCCATCACCGCAGCTTTTTCTGCAGTACCGCCAATACCAATGCCAAGCATACCCGGTGGACACCAGCCCGCACCCATTTCTGGAACAGTTTTCAGTACCCAATCCACGATAGAGTCAGAGGGGTTGAGCATGGCCATTTTAGCTTTGTTTTCTGAGCCGCCGCCTTTCGCTGCGACATCAAATTCAACGGTATCACCTGGCACGATGGAGTAGTGAATCACCGCAGGGGTGTTGTCTTTGGTGTTGCGACGGGCACCGGCTGGGTCAGCCAAAATAGAGGCGCGCAGGACATTCTCAGGCAAGTTGTACGCGCGGCGCACACCTTCGTTAATCATCTCTTCAACGCCCATGGTGGCGTCATCCCAGCGTACGTTCATACCTACACGGACAAACACAGTCACGATACCGGTGTCTTGGCACATTGGTCGGTGGCCGGTGGCACTCATGCGTGAGTTAATCAGGATTTGTGCGATGGCGTCTTTAGCTGAAGCAGATTCTTCACGCTCATAAGCGGCGTGCATGGCTTCAATAAAGTCGAGCGGGTGGTAATAAGAAATAAACTGTAAGGCATCGGCGACGCTTTGAATTACATCATCTTGCTTAATAACGGTCATGAAACGCTCCTCTCATCGGACGGGAACATCAAGTGCTTTGAACCAGCGGTCTCGGTGTGTATCAATCAACAGCAAGTGTGCTCAACAGTTCGAGCACACAGTGTAAATATTTTAATAATCCGGTAAGTATAGCGCGCATCACTGTCGAACGAATAGTCGTGCGCTATCGACTATGGTGGCAGGGCTTTATTTAGTGCGTCTCTTTAGCGCGTTGCGCAGCAATCAAATCAGACAGTTGCTGATCTTTCTCGTGCCACATCTGGTTGACCCAGTCTTGAAATTCAGCGCGGTAGTTCATGTCTTGATCGTAGCTTTTACCGATAAATTGCTTTGGAATCTCAGTGATTTCAATGCGTATCACAATGCGTTTAATCTGCCCGCTGAGTAAGTGCCACAGTGTCGGTTTACCTTGTGGGTAATACAGTGTGACGTTGACCAAACCTTGTAATTGCTCACCCATAGCGTCCAGTACAAAAGCAATACCGCCAGCTTTGGGTTTGAGTAGGTGCTGGAAGGGTGATTTCTGTTGATCATGTTTTTCTTGGGTAAAGCGTGTGCCTTCGAGAAAGTTAAACACCGACACTGGGTTGGTTTTATAGCGTTCACAGGCTTTGCGCGTGGTGGCTAAGTCTTGGCCTTGTTTTTCTGGGTGTTTGGCTAAGTAAGCTTTGCTGTAGCGTTTCATAAAGGGAAACTCCAGCGCCCACCAGCACAAACCAATCACCGGCACCCAAATCAGCTCTTTCTTGAGAAAGAACTTTAAGAAAGGTAAGCGACGGTTAAATTGGTGTTGTAAAGCAAGAATATCCACCCAGCTTTGGTGGTTACTGGTGACTAACCAAGAGTGCGTCAGATCGAGCTTTTCTAAGCCTTGTACATCCCATTCAATGGGCTGCACTAAACGCATCCAAAATGAGTTCACGCTAATCCATGCTTCAGCAATCCAATGCATGATAAAGCGCAAGCTGCGTTGTATGGGGGTGAAGGGTAAAAAGACTTTAAGCAGAGCGCAGATAAACAGCGGCCAACACCAAAACAAGGTGTTTATCACCAGCACTAGTGAGGCAATAATGCCGCGCAACAACGGCGGAAGAAAGTGCAGCATAAAAAGATACCTCAAGATAATGCGCACAGCGCAGCACATATATAGAAGAATATCTGGGTATGGTTATAGTTTTGGCGGGGGAGTGCAAGTGTTACCTGAGACTCAAGAGTCACTGCGCTGACTGCGGCAGTGACTCTGAGCGGTGTATTACTGTGGCTGGCTAGCAGCCTGAATGGCAGTGAGTGCGATGGTGAAGACGATGTCATCGACCAAAGCACCGCGTGACAAGTCATTCACGGGCTTGCGTAAACCTTGCAACATAGGACCAACACTGATGACGTTGGCACTGCGCTGTACGGCTTTATAGGTCGTGTTACCCGTGTTGAGATCAGGGAAGATAAATACGGTTGCACGGCCTGCGACTAAGCTGTCTGGCGCTTTTGAGCGACCAACGCTTTCAATACTGGCAGCGTCATACTGCAGTGGACCGTCGATCGGCATATTAGGATTACGCTCGCGCGCAATACGGGTTGCTTCACGCACTTTTTCCACTTCCGCGCCAGTACCTGAATCACCTGTTGAGTAGCTGATCATCGCTACGCGCGGGTCAATACCGAAAGCTTGCGCGGACTCAGCACTTTGCAGAGCAATTTCGGCCAACTCAGTTGCAGTTGGGTCAGGATTCACTGCGCAGTCACCGTAGACCAGTACTTGGTCAGGCAGCAGCATAAAGAATACTGATGAGACCAAGTTGTAACCCGGTGCCGTTTTGAGTAACTGCAGCGCAGGGCGAATGGTGCTGGCGGTGGTATGCACCGCACCAGAAACCAAGCCGTCCACTTCATCTTCAGCCAGCATCATGGTGGCTAAAACGACAGTATCTTCCAGTTGCACAGCGGCCAATTGTGGCGTGAGACCTTTATCTTTACGCAGCTCAACCATAGGTGCGATAAAGCGCTGGCGGATGGACTCTGGATCAATAATTTCTAAATCGCCAGGTAGCTCAATCCCCTGTGCTTTAGCAATGGCATGCACTTCTTCAGGTTTAGCCAAAAGTACACAGCGCGCAATACCGCGCTTTTGGCAAATCGCTGCCGCTTGAATGGTACGCGGCTCGTTACCTTCAGGTAATACAATGCGCTTATTAGCTTGTTGCGCGCGCTTCACCAGTTGGTGACGGAAGGCCGGTGGCGATAAGAGCAGTTGGCGCACAGTGCTGCAGCGCGCAGCTAACCAGTCTTGATCCAACTGGCCAGCAATGTACTCGGTCACGGCTTTCGCGCGCTCGGTATCACTGATGGGGATGCCTTTGTATAAACGAGTCAGATTGTACGCGGTATCGTATGAGCCAGTCGGTACGCTCATCACCGGCAAGCCGCCTTTAAGTGCGCGCTCACCGATATCCATAATGCTGGGGTTGGGCGTTAGATCACCGGTCAGCAGTAAGCCAGCCAGCAGTACACCGTTCAATTCAGCCAGGCTGGTGGCGAGAATAATATCATCGCGATCACCAGGGCAGACCACCAGCACACCTGGCTGCAGCAAGGGTACGATATTGGCCACAGTGCGCGAGCACAAAATAACTTTCTGTACGCGACGCTGTTCGATATCACCGGCGTTATGTACTTTAGCTTTAATTAATTCAGCAAAATCACTGGTGCGGGCGTTGTTCAGCTCTTCATTTTTTGCGATACAGCCGATCAGGTGTAAATCACCTTTGCGCAGCGCAGGTAAATGGCTTTTTAAACGCTCAATAAAACCATTGATCGGCGTCTCTGCAACCTTGTTGATAATCACGCCGAGGACTTTAGGGTCTTTAGTGCCGCCAAACAGCTGAGCTTGCATCTCGATGCGGTCTGACAATTCATTGAGGTCATCGCTGCTCGGTGCGCTGACCAGAATCACTTCTGCATCCATAGTTTTTGCAAGGTGTGCGTTGATGCGCTCCGCGTAATTTGCTTGGCGCGATGGCGTCATACCTTCGACAATAATGATGTCGTACTCAGCTTGAATCTGCTGGTGCATGCTGACGATTTCTTCCATCAGCTCATCAAGTTGGCCATTACCAATCATGCGCTCAACATAGTTTAACGACAGCGCTTTAGGCTGGCGAATACCATGGGTGGCTTGCATCAGCGCGCTAGAGCGCTCTGGGCCTGTGTCATCCGGATGTGGCTGGGCAATGGGTTTGAAAAAACCAACTTTTAAGCCCGAGCGCAATAGAGCTTGGACCACGCCCAAGCTCACTGATGATAAACCGACACCGAAACCGGTGGGGGCAAGTAAAAAAGTGTGCATGTATCAAGCGTCCTCTAATTAAGCTTTAGCGTCGATAAGGGCCAATGTTTCAACGGCAATTTGACGTTCTTCATTGGTTGGAATCACCAATACGCGCGGATGGTTCTCTGCGCTGATGTTCCCTGCAACGCCACGAGTACACTTCAAGTTCGCTTCTTCGTCCAGTTTGAAGTTGAATAAGCGCATGTGTTCTAAGGTTTTGCTGCGTACTAAGCTGGCGTTCTCACCGATACCGCCAGTAAAGATTAAGCCGTCCAGTTTCGGTAGCGCACAAGCCATGCCGGCTAGAGATTTGGCTAAACGGTAGCAGAATACTTCAATGGCTAAGGTTGCTCGCTCATCGCCTTTTTGGCTGGCTTCAATCAGGGTGCGCATATCATTGGATAGACCGGATAGACCTAACAGGCCACTTTCCTTGGTCAGTACACTTTCAATGCGTTGAATATCCCAGCCTAGCGTGCGCGATAAGTAATTGTGCAGGCTTGGGTCCACATCACCGCTGCGCGTACCCATCACTAGGCCTTCCAGTGGGGTTAAACCCATACTGGTGTCTAAACTTTCACCGTTGACTACAGCGCAAGTTGAGCAGCCATTACCCAGGTGCGCGACTAACCAGCTGCTGTCTTCAACAGGTAAGCCGGTCATGGCTGCAGCTCTGCGGCTTACAAACATATGACTGGTACCGTGGAAACCATAACGACGCACATGATGGTCGGTGTACAGGTGCTCAGGAACGGCATAACGGTAAGCGTGCGCCGGCATGGTTTGGTGGAACGCGGTGTCAAACACAGCCACTTGTGTTAGGTCCGGATAGAGCGTCATCGCTGCTTCAATACCAATTAAACCGGCTGGGTTATGCAAGGGTGCTAACACCGCAGCGCTGCGAATCACATCAATCACTTCACGGTTCAAAGCAGAGGCTGCGGTAAAGTGCGCGCCGCCATGCACAACACGGTGACCAATACTGGTTAATTTACCGTGGCTGGCTTTTTGTACTAAAGGCAACAGACGCTCAAAAGCAGCCTTATGGTCAGCACCGTGTAGTTGTGCAACATGCTTTTCATCACCGAGCTGCCAGTTTAAAACAGCTTCGCTGCTGCCTAAACGCTCTGCTAAGCCTTGAATTAAAAACTCATCGTTATCTTCATTCACTAAAGCAAATTTAATCGATGAGCTGCCGCAATTGATAACTAACACGTTGCGAGACGACATGAGAGATCCTTTTGATACATAGAAAAAGATGCAATGTGACGGCATAAACTCAATAAGACAGTCACATCATTTATAAAGTGTCCCAATCTTCATGCGCGAGATGGAGGTAGGTCAAGTGAGCATTAGTCTATTTATTCTAAAGTCGCATTAGCGCGCGCGTGCAGGTAAACTTTGGTTTTCATTCATATTGATAAAGGTTTTTATTTTATGCTGATCACCAATCAACACGTTGTCGCCATTGACTACACGCTCAGTAACGACGCCGGTGAAGTGATTGATAGCTCTGCTGGTGGGGAGCCGTTGGTCTATTTGCATGGTGCAAGCAACATCATTGCTGGTTTAGAAAACGCATTAGCCGGCAAAGCTGTCGGTGATGAATTAGAAGTCAGCATTGAGCCAGAAGACGCTTATGGTGAGTACAGTGCTGAACTGATTACTAACCTAGGCCGTGAAATGTTTGAAGGTGTTGAAGAGCTGGAAGTGGGTATGCAGTTCCACGCCTCTGCACCGGACGGTGGTATGCAAATTGTGACCATCCGTGATGTTGATGGTGACCAAGTGACCATTGATGGTAACCATCCGTTAGCCGGTCAGCAGCTTAACTTTAAGGTTAAGGTTGTTAGCATTCGCGCTGCAAGCGAAGAAGAAATTGCGCACGGCCATGTGCACGGTGAAGGCGGTCATCAGCACTGATTTTTAAAATCAGTGTTTGATCGATAACAAAGGCACCTCGAGTGCCTTTGTTATGTGCTCTACAGATTGAACCCTATCGCAGTTTTGCATAGCACTTACGCTTCTCTATTGGGAGAATGCTCGGAGAGTGCTATATTGGCGTGTTTATCACATATGCAAAATATGTGTAAATATCCTAGTCCCAACACAACACCTTTCATTTAGCGGGAGTTTGCATGTCGGCTGACGATACTTTCGCCGTAGAGTTAAAAGGCGTGACCTTTCAACGCGGTTCACGAAAGATTTTTGATAATGTAGATATCCGCTTTAAGCGCGGCAAAGTCACGGGTGTGATGGGGCCGTCAGGCTGCGGTAAAACGACACTGTTACGCTTAATGGCTGCACAGCTCAAGCCTGCCAAAGGTGAGGTGGTGGTCAATGGTCAAAACCTGCCGAGTTTATCGCGCAGTGACTTATTTGATATGCGCAAACAGTTCGGTGTGTTATTTCAAAGCGGTGCTTTATTCACCGATTTAAATGTGTTTGAAAACGTCGCATTTCCATTGCGCGTACACACCAAACTGCCCGAAGAAATGATCCGCGATATCGTGTTGATGAAACTGCAAGCGGTGGGGTTACGTGGCGCGATTGATTTGATGCCAGACGAATTATCCGGTGGCATGAAGCGCCGTGTCGCTTTGGCGCGCGCCGTTGCTTTAGATCCTGATATTTTACTGTATGACGAGCCCTTTGTTGGCCAAGATCCTATTGCTAAAGGGGTGTTGGTACGCTTAATTCGTTTGCTCAACGATGCCTTAGGTATTACCAGTGTGGTGGTGTCCCATGACTTGGCTGAAACCGCGAGCATTTCCGATTATTTATATGTGGTGGGTGACAGCCATGTGCTGGGTCAAGGTACGCCTGACGAATTGATGAACTCAGATAACCCGCGTATTCGTCAGTTTATGCAAGGTACTCCTGATGGTCCGGTACCTTTTCACTTTCCTGCCGAAGATTACCGTGACGACTTATTAGGAGATCATGCAGATGGCGCGTAAGTCGTTATTGGAGCGTATTGCCTTATTTGGCCGGTCCGGACTGGATGTCGTACAAACCTTAGGCCGCTCACTGATCTTCTTGTGGCATGCTCTAGTGGGTCGCAGCGGAGCAGGCACGGGGATGCACTTGCTGGTCAAGCAATTGTATTCTGTGGGTGTTTTGTCTTTAGCCATTATTATCGTATCGGGCTTATTTATTGGCATGGTGCTGGCGCTGCAAGGCTATAGCATTTTGGTTGATTTTGGCTCTGAACAAGCAGTCGGGCAGATGGTGGCGTTAACCTTATTGCGTGAGTTGGGCCCTGTGGTCACCGCTTTATTGTTTGCTGGCCGTGCGGGTTCTGCGTTAACGGCTGAAATTGGCAATATGAAATCCACTGAACAGTTATCGAGTCTGGAAATGATCGGTGTGGATCCGCTTAAATATATTATTGCTCCGCGTTTGTGGGCCGGTTTTATCTCCATGCCATTGTTGGCCGCGATTTTCTCTGTCGTTGGCATTTGGGGTGGAGCTATGGTGGCGGTGGACTGGTTGGGCGTGTATGACGGCTCGTACTGGGGCAATATGGTCAACAGTGTCGATTTTCATAATGACGTGCTCAATGGCGTAATTAAAAGTGTGGTGTTTGCCTTTGTCGTAACTTGGATTGCGGTATTCCAAGGCTATGATTGTGAGCCAACATCGGAAGGTATCAGCCGTGCCACAACCCGTACCGTGGTGTATGCCTCGTTAGCTGTGTTGGGCTTAGACTTTATTTTGACTGCTTTAATGTTTGGAGATTTCTGATGCGAATTCGCGCCGTAGAGATTAGTGTGGGTGTGTTTTTGTTGGCGGGTATTTTCGCGTTACTGCTATTGGCACTGCGTGTCAGTGGTTTAACCGTGGCCAACAGCACTGATACTTATAAGCTGACTGCACACTTTGATAATATTGCTGGCCTGACCACGCGCGCTAAAGTCACTATGGCTGGGGTGACCGTGGGTAAAGTGGTGGCGATTGATTTTGATACTGAAACTTACACCGGTAAGGTCACCATGGAAGTACAAGAGCGGGTGAACAACTTGCCCATCGATACGACAGCTTCGATTTTAACTGCAGGATTGCTGGGTGAGAAGTACATCAGTTTTAGCGTCGGTGGTGAAGATGAAGTCTTAAAAGACGGTGATGTGATTTACGATACACAATCTTCTTTGGTACTCGAAGAGCTGATTGGTAAGTTTTTAATGAACACAGTTAATCAGGATTAACCCTTATGTTATCTTTGCTACGACGTGCTTTGTTGTGCACTGCTTTGATTTTTACCGGTGCCAGCGTTGCTGCTACTGATCCACATGTTGTGGTTGAACAAACTACGCAGAATTTATTAGCCGATTTACAGGCCAATAAAGCGCAATACCGCACCGACCCGGCTGCATTTTATAATGCGATGGATAATATCCTCGGTCCGGTGGTGGATGCCGATGGCATCTCTAAAAGCGTGATGACGGTGCGGTATTCGCGTCGCGCTACGCCAGAGCAAATGCAGCGCTTTCAAGATAACTTTAAGCGCAGCCTGATGCAGTTTTACGGTAATGCTTTGCTTGAATATGACAATCAAGGCATTCGTGTGTTGCCAGGCAGCACAGCACAAGGCGCACAGCGCAGTGAAGTGCGTATGGAAATCACCGATAAAAAAGGTGTGATTTATCCGATTTCTTACACTATGGTCAATATCGACGGACAATGGCGCATGCGTAATGTGATCATTAACGGTATTAACCTCGGTAAATTGTTCCGTGATCAGTTTGCTGAGGCCATGCAACGCAACGCCCAAGACTTAGATCGAGTGATTGATGGCTGGGTGGAAACTGTAGCTAAAACACGCGCCGCGCAGGAGGATGCGTGAGTCAGGCTGGGGTCACTATGGATGATGCTGGAGTCTTACACCTAAGTGGTGTGCTGGATCACAGCAGTGGCCCAGCTCTGCGCGATCAGGGGCAAGCGTTGATCCGAAATACACATGCGACAACAGTGCAGGTGAATTGCACCGCTGTCACAAAATCGAGCAGTGTCGGCTTAGCACTCTTATTAGCTTTTATGCGTGATGCGCAGCAGTTTGGTAAAGCCATTGTGCTCACTGACTTGCCTGAGGATATGCGTAAAATTGCTGAGGTGTGCGGCTTAACCGAAATTCTAGGTATCGAGTCCTGACGCTGTATCTGCAGTCACGATAGAATAAGTGCTAATGTAGCGGCCGCACAGATGTTGGCCGTTGTTAATGAGGTTATGTATGCAAGGTGTCGCAGTAAAAGAACTGTTAGAACAAAAGCTAGACAACACACAAGTTGAAGTTGAAGGTGAAGGCTGTAATTTTCAGCTTAATATCATCAGTGATGATTTGTCTGCCCTGAGCCCTGTTAAGCGTCAGCAACAGGTATATGCCGTACTCAACCCATGGATTGCTGATGGCAGCATCCACGCGGTGACTATGAAGTTCTACACTCGCACGGCCTGGGCCGAACGCTCTTAAAGCAACCAAACGAGACTCTAATGGATAAGCTAATTATTAGCGGAGGTCATCGTCTAGACGGTGAAATTCGTATTTCTGGCGCCAAAAACGCTGCGCTGCCTATTCTTGCAGCCACTTTATTGGCCAGCGCGCCTGTGACTGTGTGCAATTTACCGCACCTGCACGATATTACGACGATGATTGAACTGTTTGGCCGCATGGGCATTGAGCCTGTGATTGACGAAAAGCTCAGTGTGGAAATTGATCCGCGCACCATCAAAACACTGATTGCTCCGTATGATCTAGTTAAAACCATGCGCGCATCTATTTTAGTGCTAGGCCCAATGGTGGCGCACTTTGGTCAGGCTGAAGTGGCTTTACCAGGTGGTTGTGCGATTGGTTCACGTCCGGTGGATTTACACATCCGTGGCTTAGAAGCGCTGGGTGCTACCATCATTGTTGAAGATGGCTACATTAAAGCTAAAGCGCCAGAAGGCGGTTTGCGCGGTTGTAACTTTTTCTTTGACGTGGTCAGCGTCACTGGTACTGAAAACATCTTGATGGCGGCTACTTTAGCTAAAGGCCGCACGGTGTTAGAAAACGCAGCACGCGAGCCTGAAATTGTTGATTTGGCGAATTGCTTGATTGCTATGGGTGCCAAAATTCAAGGTGCAGGTACTGATACCATTATTATTGATGGCGTCGAGAAACTCGGTGGCGCAACCTATCATGTGATGCCAGACCGTATTGAAACCGGTACTTATTTAGTGGCTGCTGCTGTTACTGGTGGTCGCGTTAAACTTAAAGACACTGATCCAACTATTTTGGAAGCGGTGCTCTCGAAGTTGCAAGAAGCCGGTGCAGAAATCACTACAGGGAAAGACTGGATTGAGCTGAATATGCATGGCAAACGTCCGAAAGCGGTCAGCGTGCGTACTGCGCCATACCCTGCGTTCCCAACCGATATGCAAGCGCAATTTATCGCGATGAATGCCTTGGCTGAAGGTACGGGTATCGTGATTGAAACCATCTTTGAAAACCGCTTTATGCATGTTTTAGAAATGCAGCGCATGGGTGCTAAAATCCAAATTGAAGGCAACACGGCGATTGTCACAGGTATTCCACAGCTTAAAGCTGCGCCAGTGATGGCGACTGATTTACGTGCATCTGCCAGTTTGGTGATTGCAGCTTTGATGGCGGAAGGTGATACCCTGATTGACCGCATTTATCACATTGACCGTGGTTACGAATGTATCGAGGAAAAAATGCAACTCCTTGGTGCGAAAATCCGACGAGTACCGGGCTAGCATTATGTTAACTATTGCATTGTCAAAAGGTCGAATTTTGGATGATACCCTGCCGCTGTTAGAGCAGGCGGGTATTATACCGACCGAAAATATCGAAAAGAGTCGTAAGCTGATCATCACCACTACGCGTGATGATGTGCGTTTACTGATCGTACGCGCGACAGATGTACCCACTTATGTTGAGTTGGGCGCAGCTGATTTAGGCGTGGCGGGTAAAGATGTATTGCTTGAGTACGGCGGCCAAGGTTTGTATGAGCCATTGGATTTGCAGATTGCTAAGTGCAAATTGATGACCGCAGGCCCTGTTGATACGCCAGAGCCAAGTGGTCGTTTGCGCGTGGCGACTAAGTTCGTCAACGTTGCTAAGCGCTACTACGCTGAGCAAGGCCGTCAGGTGGATATCATTAAGCTGTATGGCTCAATGGAATTAGCACCGCTGGTGGGTTTAGCCGATAAAATCATTGACGTGGTCGACACTGGTAATACGTTGCGCGCCAATGGTTTGGAGCCGCAAGAACTGATCGCGCACATCAGCTCACGTTTGATCGTTAACCGTGCCTCGATGAAAATGAAGCATGCGGATATTCAAACGTTGATCAATACCCTAAGTGCTGCGGTTGACGCACGACACTGATCTTAAAACGCATGGGTGTACTGATATACACCACCTATCTGCGTCATAGCCGAATAATTCGGGTGCCCACGCAGAAGGATTGCTAGTCTGGCGGCGCCCGAATGCTTTTTTATTATTGAGGCCCGCTATGACTGCAACGACTTTTGTTCGACGTTTAAATGCTCAAGATACAGATTTTAATAGCCAACTGGATCAGCTACTGAGCTGGGAAAGTGTGTCTGATGCCAGTGTCAATCAACGTGTTTTAGATATTATTGATAATGTGCGCTCCCGTGGTGATGCGGCATTGGTTGATTATACCCGTCAGTTTGATGGCTTAGATGTGGCGCAGATGAGTGATTTGATCCTCAACCGTGAGCGTCTTGAGCTGGCACTCACACGTATTACTCCCGAGCAGCGCAGCGCGTTAGAAACAGCAGCGCGTCGTGTGCGCGAGTACCACGAGCATCAAGTACAAGACTCATGGCGTTACACCGAGGCTGACGGCACTGTCTTGGGCCAAAAAGTCACGCCACTGGATCGCGCCGGTTTGTATGTGCCCGGTGGTAAAGCCTCTTACCCCTCTTCGGTGTTCATGAATGCTATTCCAGCCAAAGTGGCCGGCGTGCCTGAAGTGGTGATGGTGGTGCCAACCCCACGCGGTGAGATTAATGAACTGGTTCTGGCTGCTGCAGCCATTGCTGGTGTCGATCGCGTGTTTACCATTGGTGGCGCACAAGCCGTTGCTGCGCTGGCTTACGGTACTGAAAGCGTGCCACCGGTGGATAAGATTGTCGGTCCGGGGAATATTTATGTCGCTACGGCCAAGCGCCACGTGTTTGGTAAAGTTGGTATTGATATGATTGCCGGCCCATCGGAGATTTTAGTGATCTGTGATGGCAAAACGGATCCCGATTGGATTGCCATGGATCTGTTCTCACAAGCGGAGCACGATGAAGATGCACAGTCGATCTTAGTCAGCCCCGATGCTGAGTTTTTGGATCGTGTCGAAGCCAGTATGCAGCGCTTATTGCCGACTTTAGAGCGTGAGGCCATTGCCCGTACCTCAATAGGTGAGCGTGGCGCTTTGATTCATGTGGCAGATATGGCGCAGGCGATTGAAGTCAGTAACCGTATCGCTCCTGAGCACTTAGAGCTGTCAGTGGAAAATCCAGATGAGTTGCTGCCACAGATTCGTCATGCTGGCGCCATCTTTATGGGGCGTTACACTGCCGAAGCCTTAGGTGATTACTGTGCAGGTCCCAACCACGTCTTACCTACATCAGGTACGGCGCGTTTCTCATCACCTTTAGGTGTGTACGACTTCCAGAAGCGTTCATCGATTATTTATTGCAGCCCGGAAGGTGCTTCTGAACTTGGTAAAGTGGCTTCAGTATTGGCCCGCGGTGAGTCATTAACCGCGCACGCCCGTTCAGCAGAATTCCGTATTAAAGCAGATTAATAAGCACGGTTGCCGCTTATGATGGAGCGACGATCACGCATTACAATCCTTGTGCTCAGCACAGAGATTGACTCAGTTTAGGAGCGCACGACGTGAGTAAGTTTTGGAGTCCTTTTGTTAAGAACCTTGTGCCTTATGTGCCGGGCGAACAACCAAAGATGGAGCGTTTAATTAAGCTCAACACCAATGAAAACCCCTATGGACCATCGCCGAAAGCGATTGCCGCGATGCAAGCACAGATCAGTGATGATTTGCGTTTATACCCTGATCCCAATTGCGATCTACTCAAGCATGCCGTGGCTGACTATTATTCAGTCGCGCCACAGTATGTGTTTGTCGGCAATGGTTCGGATGAAGTACTGGCGCATGCGTTCCACGGTTTATTCCAACATGATAAGCCGTTGTTGTTTCCTGATATCAGCTACAGCTTTTACCCTGTGTATTGCGGTTTGTACGGCATTGAGCAGCAGCAAGTACCCTTGGATGAAAAATTTCAAATTCGCGTTGAAGATTACCAGCAACCCAATGGCGGCATTATTTTCCCCAACCCGAATGCGCCTACCGGTTGCTTGTTAGAGTTGGATAAAATTGAGCAGATACTGCAAGCCAACCCTGATTCAGTGGTTTTGGTCGATGAGGCTTATATTGATTTTGGTGGTGAGACAGCGATCAGTTTGGTTAAGAAATATAACAACCTGCTGGTCACGCAAACCCTATCCAAGTCACGTTCCTTAGCCGGTTTGCGTGTGGGTATTGCTGTGGGTCACCCTGATCTGATTGAAGGCTTAGAGCGCATTAAAAACAGCTTTAACTCGTACCCATTAGACCGCGCGGCGATTGCTGGTGCTGCAGCAGCCTTTGCGGATGCTGATTACTTCCACAGTACGCGCAATAAAGTGATTGCCAGCCGCGAGTGGGTGGTTGAAGCATTGAGTGCTTTGGGTTTTGAAGTCTTACCCTCGGCCGCTAACTTTGTTTTTGCTCGTCACACAAAACGTGATGCCAGTGAGTTGGCGGCACAATTGCGTGAGCAAGGCGTGATTGTGCGTCACTTTAGTAAGCCACGTATCGAGCAGTTTTTGCGTATTACCATCGGTACTGAAGAAGAAAACGAGACATTGATCAATGTCTTGAAAGACTGCATTTAGAATATCCGCAGACAGTGGTGTTAGCAGTTCAATAATGTTGAGGTGAGCCATGTACAGTGAACAAAATCTAATTTGGATTGATTTGGAAATGACCGGTTTAGATACCGATAATGACCTGATCATTGAAATGGCCACTATCGTTACAGATAGCCAGCTCAACATTCTTGCTGAAGGCCCTGTGGTGGCGATTCATCAGTCGGATGAGGTGCTGGCCGGTATGGATGAGTGGAATACCCGTCAGCACGGTGGCAGCGGTCTAACCCAGCGTGTGCGTGACAGTCGTATCAGTGAAGCGCAAGCTGAAGCTGAAACCATTGCTTTTCTAGAGAAGTGGGTGCCAGCAGGCGCTTCACCGATTTGTGGTAACAGCATCTGTCAGGATCGTCGTTTTTTACACCGTCATATGCCTAAACTCGAAGCCTACTTCCATTACCGTAACTTGGATGTATCTACGCTAAAAGAGTTGGTCGCGCGCTGGGCTCCTGAGTTGCGTGCCGGCTTTAAAAAAAGCGAAGCGCACTTAGCTTTAGCTGATATCCAAGACTCAATTGCTGAGTTGCAGTACTACCGCAAGCATTTTATTCGCGGCTAAAGACCATAAAGAAGGTGAGCTTAATAAAAGTTCATCTTTTTCTAGGCCATCTAAGACCTTTGGCTAATAATTCTGTACTATGTATCTTACTTTGTAAGACAAAAGACATCAGCACATATGCTTGTGAGTACTTGCGTGGGTGTGACAGCGATCCTTGCCCAAGCGGCAGGCGAGTGCTACACAGCTCAACCGCAAGATACACAGCGCAACTATAATAAAGAAACAGGACCCCAAATAATGGCTGCCTATGAAATACTGATTGCAGATGACCATCCATTGTTCCGCAGTGCTTTACGTCAAGCACTAACGCTCAGCTTGGGTAGCACAGTACGTTTAGTTGAAGCAGAGAATATTGCTGAACTTGAAAATTGCTTACAGGAAAAATCAGATTGGGATTTAGTCTTACTCGACTTAAATATGCCCGGTGCTCATGGTTTTTCAGGTTTAGTGTTACTGCGTGGTCAATACCCACAAGTACCAGTGGTGATGATTTCCGCACAAGAAGAAGCCATGATTATGGCGCGCGCCCGTGAGTTTGGTGCCAGTGGTTTTATTCCTAAATCCAGCCCCTTGGAAGAAATTCAACAAGCGGTGCAGGTTGTTTTAGATGGTGATGTTTGGTGGCCAGCCCAGACCGCAGCAACTGCAGCAGTCACCGCTGATGAGAAAGCCGCCAGCGCAGGTTTAGCCAGCTTAACGCCACAACAGTTTCGTGTACTCACCATGGTCTGTGACGGCTTGCTGAATAAGCAAATTGCCTACGACCTGAATGTGTCAGAAGCTACAGTGAAAGCGCACGTGACCGCTATTTTCCGCAAGCTCAATGTACGTACTCGTACCCAAGCAGCTTTGCTGTTACAGCAAATGGAATCCATTCCACAAAGCGAATAACCCCCACGTATCAGCAGTATGTTCTGAGTCTAAAGATCATACTGCCGACGATACTTATTGAGCGTCCAACACAATCAAGATGACTATGTCCCCATTTAAAGGTAAGTCCGGCTTACGCCGTATCGTCAATGCTGCCGGCTATTCAATTGCAGGTTTGCGTGCTGCATTTGTGGGTGAAGCCGCTTTTCGTCAGTTGTTATTGCTCAATGCTATTTTGATTCCGATCAGCTTTATGCTGGATGTGTCACCTGCTGAGCGCGCGTTAATGGTGGCGATTTGTTTATTATCACTGATTATTGAATTGTTTAATTCAGCCATTGAAGCGGCGATTGATCGCATTTCTTTAGAGCAGCATCCACTATCCAAGAACGCTAAAGACATGGGCAGTGCCGCACAAATGGTTGGCATGACCGCCATTGCAGCGGTCTGGTCGATTATCTTACTCGGCTAGTTGTTTAACAGTGCGGTTATTCCTTAACCGCGCTGACGCCAGCCAAAGTGGTGAAAGATGTATCTTTGGCGGTCAGTAAAAAGTCCTGCATAAAAGCGGCCTCGAGCATATCGGTGCGCACGGCTGCATATAAAGTCGAAAACAAACCGTCCTCACCTAAACGCCGCGCACTGACATAACCTTTTGAGGTGTATTCATGCATCGCCCAGTTTGGCAAACAACATACACCACGCCCGCTGGCCACCAGTTGCATCATCATCACTGTCAGTTCCGAGGTGCGTACCTGTGCGGGTTCAATATCTGCGGGAATAAGAAAATGATTGAAAATATCTAAACGGTCATGCTCTACCGGATAAATAATTAAAGTCTCATCACGCAAATCTTCAGGCATCACATAGGTTTTTTGCGCTAGCGGATGCTGCTTAGCCACGGCTAACAGCGCTTCATAGGCAAAGAGCGGGATGTAGCTGATTCCGGTGATTTCAATCGGGTCTGAAGTCACCACTAAATCCAAGTCACCGCGCGCCAGAGCCGGCAAAGGCGCAAAGGCAAAGCCTGAGGCCAGATCCAATTCAACTTCGGGCCACGCATCGCGAAACTGATCAATGGTTGGCATCAGCCACTGAAAACAGCTATGGCACTCAATCGCCATATGCAAGCGTCCGGCTGAGCCACCTTGCAAGCGGGTAATATCACGCTCAGCACTGCGCATCAGCGGCAGCACTTCATCCGCCAGCCTAAGCAAACGTAAGCCTGCACTAGTAAAGCGTACCGGTTTAGTTTTACGCACAAAGAGTTGCATGTTCATACGCTCTTCCATCTCTTTAAATTGATGGGAGAGGGCGGACTGGGTCAGGTGCAGACGTTCTGCAGCCTCAACTAAGCTGCCAGCGTCGCGTAACGCGCTAAGTGTTTTGAGGTGGCGAATATCAAGCATGAGCATTCCTTGGGTAGCAACATGAGTAAAATTATTGATTATTAGAGTTTTTTTGAATTTATCTCATTCTAACAGGGCTATGACTTTTAAAAAGCTACTTAATTGCAATCGAAGCATGTTGTAGCGCAATGTAGTGCTAAAATCGTGCAAACTTTTAAGACAATGACCACCTAGCTTGCGCGAGGTTAACTGAGGGCCATTCACATTAAGTCAACCAATCAAGCACTGCCAAGTTGGGAACTGTGTCCTAAGTGCCAAGGGCGAGGACGGGTGCGTCTGCGCATTCGTAAAAAAGTGAAGCTGAGCTATCAGGCCGCCTTGTTGCACTTCGAGCAGCATGGCGGCACTGCGCCAGAGCAGCCCAAGGCACCTTTAGCTGCTTGCCCTAACTGTCATGGGACGGGGTTGATTGCGGCTGCACATCCGCCAGCCGCCGATACTGAGCAGTATCCACAGGTCGCTATTATTGGTGGCGGGATTGGTGGCGTGGCCTTGGCTGTGGCCTGTTTGCACCGTGGTATTCCCTTTACGCTGTATGAACGTGACAGTGATTTCTCTGCGCGCTCGCAGGGCTACGGCCTCACTTTGCAACAAGCCAGCAAAGCCATCGCCGGTTTGGGCATTGTGTCGCTGGATCAGGGCGTGGTATCGACCCGACATGTGGTGCACAACACTGACGGCACAATAGTCGGCGAATGGGGTATGCGCAAATGGCTCGATACCGAGGCGACGCATGCACCTAAACGCACGAATGTGCACATCGCCCGCCAGTCGTTGCGCTTGGCTTTGCTGGAACAATTGGATGCTCATCCGCAGTTGCACGAGGCGGTTAAGTGGGGACATCAGTTGGTGAATCTGCACGAAACACGAACGGGTGTCGAGTTAAGCTTTGCGGTAGCAGGTGAGATAAAAACTGCACAGGCCGACCTAGTGGTGGGGGCCGATGGGATTCGCAGTGCGGTGCGCAACTTGGTTTTAGGCCAGGATGCGAACTCATTACGCTATCTAGACTGCATCGCTATTTTGGGTATTTGTCCATTAAGTGCGCTGAGTGATATCGAGAGTGATTTGCTCGATTCAGCCACGGTTTTTCAAACCGCTAATGGCCATGAGCGCATTTATGTGATGCCCTTTGCTGCTGATTCGGTGATGTGGCAACTCAGCTTCCCAATGGCAGAAAGTGAGGCGCAAGCGCTCAGTGCTCAAGGGGCGCAAGCGCTCAAAGCTGAGGCTTGTCAACGCACCCAGTGGCATGCGCCGATTCCGCAGATTTTAGCAGCGACGCCAGCGGCTTTAGTGTCGGGTTATCCGGTCTACGACAGGGCTTTATTAAGTGCTGATGCATTAGCAGATATAGGGCCTGTGACCTTGTTGGGCGATGCGGCGCATCCGATGAGTCCGTTTAAAGGCCAAGGCGCCAATCAAGCTTTGCTTGATGCATTGTCATTGGCGCGCATCATCGTTAGAGGTTGTCGCTTAAAGCCCAGTTGGCGTGAGTTGGGCCTGCGTGAACGTGTGTTAGAGGAGTTTGAAGCGGAGATGCTGGAGCGTAGTGCCATTAAGGTGCAGGACTCAGCTGATGCAGCAGAGTTTTTACACTCTGAAGTGGTGTTGCATGAGAGCGATGAGCCGCGAGGCCGCTGTTTAAAATAAAAAGCCGCTAACTAAGTAGCGGCTTCTAGATAACTCAGCTTTATGCCGTGAGTTCGCGGCGGATGATTTGTGCTCCGGCGCTTAAAGC
>DATERP010000040.1:0-12118 GCA_035271385.1 Thiopseudomonas sp.
AACTATGCAAAGCGTAGCACCGAAGATTTCGATGGCCGTATTCGCTCACGGATGGGGGTGCGCGGCACTACTACAGAAGACACTAAGAACGGTAACCGCCCAACCTTTGCCAGCAGCCAAGCAGGGCAGTTTGATAGTGATAGCGCTTGGGGTTTAGAAGCCGCCTATGCGCTGGGCCCGTTCTCTGCACAAAGTGAATACTTGCGCCGTGATATCAGTGCAAAGTCCGGCTCGGCGATGAAAGACCGCCAGATTGATGGTTATAACCTGCAGTTGGCCTACACCTTAACCGGGGAGTCGCGTGGTTATAAGTTGGATGGTGGTAAGTTCGATAGCATCAAGCCGAACAACAAACAAACCGGCGCCTGGGAGTTGGTTTACCGTTACGATCATTTGACCGTTGCTGATGCAGATAGGGATATCACGGGTAGCTTTTATGACACTAAAGCGAAAGTGCATACGATGGGCGTGAACTGGTACGCCAACGATGCGATCAAAGTTTCCGCCAACTATTTGAAGGCTAAGACTGATCAGGTCGCTAATGCTGCCAATGATGACAGCGGTGATGCGATCAGTTTACGCGTGCAATACGCTTTTTAAAGAATTAAAGCTGTTGTAGTCCATGATGTTCCTTTAACCCTGCTGCGGCAGGGTTTTTTTATTTATGGTGATAAAACAGCTTTTTTGCATGCAACTGCTGACATTTTCTGTAAAAATAGGCATATTCTTTCTACTATTTTTTGGGTAAAGGTGTTGGATGGCTTCTTTTTTAGTTTTACATGGTCCTAATTTGAATTTATTGGGTACGCGTGAGCCTGAAGTCTATGGTGCAACGACCTTGGAGCAGATCAATCAAAGACTAGTGCAGCAGGCTCAGGCCGCAGGCCATCAGCTCAGTTACTTGCAAAGTAATGCCGAACATATCTTGATTGATCGCATCCATGCTGCCCGCGATGAAGGGATTGACTGTATAGTCATCAATCCAGCAGCTTTTACTCATACCAGTGTCGCATTGCGTGACGCGCTGCTTGCTGTGAGCATCCCATTCTTTGAAGTGCACCTATCGAATGTGCATCAGCGGGAAAAATTTCGTCACCACTCCTACTTTTCTGATGTGGCAGTAGGTGTGATTTGCGGTCTAGGCGCTAGCGGTTACCGTTTCGCTCTAGACGCAGCGTTTGAACATATTAATTAATAAACCCTTGGTTTTGGAGTCATGGTCAATGGATATTCGTAAAGTTAAAAAACTCATTGAATTGCTAGAAGAGTCTGGCATTGATGAATTAGAAATTCACGAAGGTGAAGAATCCGTTCGCATCAGCCGTCACAGTAAGCAAGTTGCGCAGCAACCTGTTTATGCAGCCGCACCACAAGCTGCAGCGCCAGCACCGGCTCCAGTTGCAGCACCTGCAGCTGCTGAAGCAGCAGGTCCTGCTTGCCCTAAGTTTAACGGTACAGTTGCACGTTCACCTATGGTCGGCACTTTCTACCGTGCTGGCTCACCCGATTCAGAAGATTTCGTGTCTGTTGGCCAAACCATCAAAAAAGGCGATGTACTGTGCATCGTTGAAGCAATGAAAATGATGAACCACATCGAAGCAGAAGTTGGCGGTGTGATTGAATCTATCCTTGTTGATAATGGCCAACCGGTTGAGTACGACCAGCCTCTATTCACCATTGTCTAACGACTTAGGAGTTTACAATGTTGGATAAAGTCCTGATTGCTAACCGTGGTGAAATTGCTTTACGCATTTTGCGCGCATGTAAAGAATTAGGTATCAAGACCGTTGCTGTGCATTCCACGGCAGACCGTGAGTTGATGCATTTATCATTGGCAGATGAGACTGTGTGTATTGGTCCAGCACCAGGCACGCAATCCTATCTGAATATCCCAGCGATTATTGCTGCAGCTGAAGTGACTGGCGCTACTGCCATTCACCCGGGTTATGGTTTCTTGGCTGAAGATGCGAACTTTGCTGAACAAGTGGAAAACTCAGGTTTCACCTTTGTTGGTCCAAGTGCAGCAGTGATTCGTATGATGGGTGACAAGGTTGCCGCTAAAGAAGCCATGATTGCTGCAGGTGTGCCTGTAGTACCAGGTTCTGATGGCGCTTTGCCTAAAGATGAAGAGCAGGCTTTAGCTATCGCACGTAAAGTAGGCTATCCCGTGATCATCAAAGCCGCTGGTGGTGGTGGTGGTCGTGGTATGCGTGTTGTGCATAAAGAAGAAGATCTGATTCGCTCAGCCACTTTGACGCGTAACGAAGCAGCGCAAATCTTTGGTAACCCAGTCGTGTATTTAGAAAAATACCTGGCTAACCCACGTCACGTTGAGATTCAGATCTTGGCTGACGGTCAAGGTAATGCCATTCACTTAGGTGATCGTGACTGTTCATTGCAACGTCGTCACCAAAAAGTGATTGAAGAAGCACCGGCGCCCGATATTGATGAAGAAGCGCGTCAGCGTGTCTATGACCGCTGTGTAAAAGCTTGTATTGATATTGGTTATAGCGGTGCGGGTACTTTTGAGTTCTTGTACGAAGATGGTCACTTCTACTTTATTGAAATGAACACTCGTATTCAGGTTGAGCACCCGATCACTGAAATGATCACCGGTGTTGACCTGGTTAAAGAGATGCTCAGCATTGCTTCGGGTAACAAGCTGTCTATCAAGCAAGAAGATATCGTGATGCGTGGTCACTCCATTGAGTGCCGTATTAACGCAGAAGACCCTGATAACTTTATGCCCAGCCCAGGTAAAGTGAAGCACTTCCACGCACCAGGCGGTAACGGTGTGCGTGTTGATACGCATCTGTACAGCGGCTATAGCGTGCCACCTAACTATGACTCACTGATTGGTAAGGTGATTACTTGGGGTGCAACACGTGAAGAGTCGATGGCGCGTATGCGTAACGCTTTAGATGAAATCATTATTGATGGCATCAAAAGTAATGTGCCGTTACACCGTGATTTATTGAATGACAAAGGTTTCTGTAAAGGTGGTGTGAATATTCACTACCTCGAAAAGAAACTGGGCATGCAGTAAGCACAACTGAGCTCAACAAAAAAGCCGATCGTTTGATCGGCTTTTTTGTGTCGGTTTCATAGGTTTTTAAAAACTCAATATCTGCATCACGCTTAGCGGCCGCGTAAGAACAGCTTATCTAACTCATCCATACCCAGCTGTGTCCAGGTAGGACGGCCGTGGTTGCATTGTCCGCTGCGCTCGGTTACTTCCATATCACGCAGTAGAGCATTCATCTCAGTCAGCGTAAGGCGGCGATTAGCACGTACTGCGCCGTGGCATGACATGGTAGCGAGCAGCTCATTGGTATGCGCCTCGATTTTATCGCTGGTGCCATACTCGATTAAGTCAGATAACACATCGCGCACCAGTTCGGCTGCATCGGCTTGTTTGAGTAAGGCCGGAATTTGGCGAATAGCAATACTTTCGGGGCCTAAACCTTGCAGCTCAAACCCGAGCTGGGTAAACCACTGCGCGTGTTGCTCGGCGCAATCCACTTCGCGCTCGCTCAGTGCAAGTGTTTCGGGAACCAATAGCGGTTGTCCACGTAAGCCTTCGTCAGCCATGGCCAGCTTCAAGCGCTCGTACATCACCCGTTCATGGGCTGCATGCATGTCGACGAGGACCATGCCGTGCTGGTTTTCTGCAAGGATATAAATACCCTTGAGTTGCGCAATGGCAAAGCCCAGGGGGGGGATTTCTTCTTGTGTGGCTTCGGCTAGATTGCCAAGTGGCTCAGCAAAGGCTTGATAAGCACTTTGGTAGTTCTCCGGCGTGCGCGTTGCGTGTGGCGGTTGCTGGCCGTAACTGCCTTTGTTAAAGCTGGTACTGTGCTGTGCTCGCGGCTCAAATGTGGGTTGTGGGCTGGCTGTGTTGCTCAGTGGGATATGGCCTTGTGGACCAAACTCTCCAGCTTCTAAACCGCTAACCGCAGGTTGTGCATGCAGACTCAAAGTACTGGCTGGCTCGAGCTTGTCTTCGGGGCGCACATCGGCAATGGCGCGGTGCAGAGTGCTGTATAAAAAGTCATGCACACTGCGGTTTTCACGAAAGCGCACTTCATGTTTGGTGGGATGCACGTTGACATCTACGCTGCTAGGATCCAGCTCTAAAAACAGTACAAAAGCCGGATGCCGGCCGCCATACATGACGTCTCGATACGCTTGGCGTACGGCATGAGCCACCAAGCGGTCACTGACCACGCGGCCATTGACATAAAAATGCTGCATATCTGCTTTGCTGCGCGAGAAGGTCGGTAAGCCGACCCAGCCCCACAGGTGCAGGCCATTGCGCTCGACATTAATCGGCATGGCTTGTTCTAAAAATGCATCACCACACACCGCAGCAATGCGACGTGCTTGGGATATGTCATCGGTTGCCGGGTGTAATGCCAGAATGGTTTTGCCGTTATGACGTAAATGAAACGCCACATCAAAACGCGCTAAGGCCATGCGTTTAATCACGTCTTGCAGATGATCAAATTCAGTTTTTTCGGTGCGTAAAAACTTACGTCGTGCTGGAGTGTTAAAAAACAAATCACAGACTTCCACCGTGGTACCAACCGGGTGAGCGGCTGGCTGCACGCGTGGCTGCATATCACGCCCCTCAGCTTCGACTTGCCAAGCTTGCTCAGCATCGGCAGTGCGCGAGGTCAGGGTTAAGCGTGAAACTGAGCTGATAGAGGCTAAAGCTTCTCCACGAAAACCTAAGCTGGCCACGCCTTCAAGATCTTCCAGTATCACAATTTTGCTGGTGGCGTGACGGGCGAGGGCTAATGGCAGTTGGTCGGCAGCGATACCATGGCCGTCATCGCGTATTTGTAAGCGCTTGACGCCACCTTGCTCAACATCAATCTCAATGCGTTTGGCGCCAGCGTCTAGGCAGTTTTCCAGTAGCTCTTTGGCTACGGATGAGGGTCGCTCAACCACTTCACCCGCAGCAATTTGGTTAGCTAAACGCGGGCTCAGTAGATGAATGGCACGTACATCGGTCATTATTGTCCTGCTAAAGTTGTGGCGGGTATGTTGAGTATTTGACCTACTTTAAGTGCGTCAGTTTGCAGCTTGTTCACTTGGCGTAGTTGCGCTGGGCTGACTTGATAGCGCTGGGCTAACAAAGACACACTTTCGCCGGAACGGACCACGTGCTCACGTGGACCAATGGCTAGTTTGCCAGAGTCGCGTAGCCACGCCACATAGCTGCCAGGCGGTGGGTTTTGTTGGAAAAAATGGCGAATCCCAGAATGAATTGAGCGGGCTAATGCTTGCTGGTGTGAACGATTGGCAAGCTTCTTAGATTCGCCAGGGTTACTGATAAAACCTGTTTCGACCAAAATTGACGGCATATCAGGTGATTTGAGCACCATAAAACCAGCTTGTTCGACACGTTTTTTATGTAACGGAGTGATACGTCCCATGTTGCTGAGGACTTTTTGGCCAACATCCAAGCTTGAAGACAGTGAAGCTGTCATCGACAGGTCGAGCAAGACACCTGCGAGCATGGCATCTTTACCTTGCAGCTTAACGTTGCCAGCACCACCAATCAGGTCAGAGCGGTTTTCACTGTCAGCGAGCCAGCGTGCTGTTTCTGAGGTGGCACCGCTATCGGATAACGCAAAGACAGAGGCACCGAAGGCGGCTGCACGTGGCGCAGCATCGGCGTGCACTGAGACAAACAAGTCAGCACCTTTGTTGCGGGCGATTTCGGTGCGGCGGCGCAGTGGAATAAAATAGTCACCGGTACGGACTAACTCTGCACGGAAGCCTTTTTCGGCGTTGATTTGACGTTGCAGTTCTTTAGCAATCATCAGCACGATATCTTTTTCACGTAAACCGCCAGGGCCAATCGCGCCCGGGTCTTCACCGCCATGTCCTGCATCGATTGCTACGACAATATCGCGTTTGCTTGATGCCGGTAGCTTGGACAGTTTTGCTGCTGGCGCTGCAGGCGTCGCCAGTGGCTGGCGCGTTGCCACGCTCACAGCTGGAGTTGGAGCTGGCAGATTGGCGCCGCTATCAAATAAGTCCACAACAAGGCGGTGGCCGTATTGCTGATTGGGCGCTAAGGTGAAACTTTTTGGCGTGACCTGCTCAGAAATGTCGAGCACGATACGCAACTCATCTGCGCCCTGATTACCAGTACGCACTTGAGTAATGGGTGATTTGCCACCGGTTAAACCTGCGAGCTGAGTTGAAAGCTGGGCTTTTTTAATATCAATAACAATACGCTCAGGTGCGCTCAGAGTAAAAACGCTGTGCTCCACAGGGCCGGTCAGGTCAAACACGAGGCGAGTGTTATCAGGCGCACGCCATAGGCGCACACTGTTAATTTGAGTCATTGCCAGAGCTTCAAGTGGTAAGGCTATGCAGAGAACCAATGCTGCTAGTAATTGTGGTATGCGCACGTATGACCTCGCTATGTGTTTTAAGTCAGGTTTGCCAAAGCAACGCACCAACTTTCGCCGCGTGTGCTGAAGGGTAATAATCGCACAATTCGTCCATCATTATGAGCTTTTATAGTGATTTCAAGGTCAGGTTGCGGTAAATAGCCCTTTCCTTGTTGCGGCCACTCAATCAGGCACAGATCGTCATCGGCAAAATAGTCGCGAATACCTAAGTACTCCAGTTCTTCGGGGTCGGCGAGGCGATATAGATCAAAGTGCCAAACCTTGAGTCCGTTGATCTCATAGGGCTCAACTAAGGTGAAAGTAGGGCTTTTCACTGCCCCATCATGACCTAAGCCCCGAACAATGCCGCGCGATAAAGTCGTTTTGCCTGCGCCTAAATCACCTTCTAAAAAAATAAGCCCATGCCCAGCCGTTTGTGCAGCGATGGCATGGCCTAAACGCGTCATGGCGTCTTCATCTTTTATATACAACTCTACGCCTGACATGGGCTGTGTTCCTCTAATAAGTATCGAATGCTGTGGCACATATCACTGGCAGCAACACCGCGGCCACCGTGAGCTAATTGCTCGCCAGCACAAGCATGCAGCCAGACCGCTAAACAAGCAGCAGGGTAAGGGGTTAAGCCTTGAGCAACTAGAGCCGCAATCACGCCAGTGAGCACGTCACCAAAACCTGCACCAGCCATCACCGGATGGCCGCGCTCAACGCAGGATAATTCACCATTTGGCGTAGCAATTAAAGTGTGATGGCCTTTCAGTACAGTCACCGCATTATAACGTTGCGCGAGTTGCAGTGCAGCGTTGTTTCGATCAGATTGCACCTGAGCGGTACTTATATTTAATAAACGCGCTGCTTCGCCGGGATGCGGCGTAATAATCAACTCTTGAGCGGGCTGGCACGCACCGCTGGCCAGCATATTTAAGGCATCGGCATCCCATATTTGTGGCACTTGACGCTGCGCTGTACAACTGAGTAATGCACGTGACCACGCTGATTGACCCAGCCCTGGACCCACAGCAATGACACTGGCGTGGGTTAATGGTTCGCGCAATTGTGTACTAGTGCCTATGCCATGGCTCATGACCTCAGGCAGACGGCTGAGTGCTGCGCTAATATGTTGCTCACGAGTGGCTAAACTGACCATGCCCGCACCGCAGCGCAAAGTGGCTTCTGCACAGAGTAAAGCTGCACCTCCCATACCTTTATCGCCAGCCACCACTAAAACATGCCCAAGTTGCCCTTTATGGCTATCCATAGCACGAGGTGCAAGGCGGGGTAGATTGCCAGCATGTATACTGCGCAGCGACTTTATATTTGTCATCATTGCCTGCACTTATGTCTGAAACTATAAGTAATAGTATAACAATTTTTTTGGAGATAGCGCTCGATGTCTGCTGAACAACTGGATCTGGTGGCCTTGACAGCATCCATTCGTGAATGGGCAGGGCAATTAGGCTTTCAACAACTGGGCATTACCGATACTGAGTTAGGTGAAGATGCTGCGCGTTTAGATGCCTATTTAGCCGCGGGTTATCACGGTGAAATGGCTTATATGGCCAGCCACGGCACGATGCGCTCGCGCCCTGAAGAGTTAGTGCCAGGCACGGTGCGGGTGATTTCAGTGCGCATGGATTACTTGCCAGAAGATACGCAGATGGCGCAAATGTTGGCGCAGCCTGAGCAGGCTTATATTTCCCGTTATGCTTTGGGACGTGATTATCACAAGCTGATTCGCAAGCGTTTGCAGCAACTGGCAGAAAAAATCACCGCGCAGATTGGCCCTTTTGGTTATCGCGCTTTTGTTGATAGTGCGCCAGTCATGGAAAAACCTTTGGCGCGTAAAGCCGGTTTAGGCTGGATGGGTAAAAATACTCTGATCCTAAATCGTCAGGCCGGCAGTTGGTTCTTCTTAGGCGAACTGCTGATTGACTTGCCGCTGCCAATCGATGAGCCCAATGATCGTGATCATTGCGGTAAATGCAGTGCCTGTTTGGATGTGTGTCCCACGCAAGCTTTTGTGGGTGAGCGTGTGTTGGATGCGCGCCGCTGTATTTCCTATCTGACCATTGAATTAAAAGATGCCATTCCTGAAGAGTTACGAGCGCTGATCGGTAATCGGGTGTTTGGCTGTGATGACTGTCAGTTGGTGTGCCCGTGGAATCGCTTTGCCAAACCCACGCAAGAAGATGATTTTAAGCCGCGACATAATTTAGATAATGTGACTTTGGCTGAGTTGTTTATGTGGACTGAAGAGCAGTTTCTCAAGCGTACCGAAGGCTCACCGATGCGCCGTACTGGTTATGAGCGTTGGCTGCGCAATCTGGCCGTGGGTTTGGGTAATGCTCCCAGCACCATTGTAGTGCTTGAGGCTTTAAAGGCGCGCTTGGATCATCCTTCTGAGTTAGTGGTGGAGCATGTGCTGTGGGCATTACAGCAGCATCACAATAGATCAGCTTAAAATCTGTAGCCTTAACCTTGTGCACAGCGTTTGTCGGTTGCACTATTGAGACTCAAGCTAAATAGTATAAAAATCGCTATGCTATGCGCCTCTTTTAACCCTCTAGTAGTGTTTTAAACATCATGACAGTAAACGATTATGAAATGGCTTGGGGCATTTATGCCGTGTCTGCTTTGGGCTGTATGTTGGCGTGGTTTTATTTTACCGGCTGGATGTGGCGTTATCTGCGTGAGCCGCTGCGTGTTTTGGTCGCGGTGCTGCTATTTGCGCCGACTGTTGTTGATCCTGCGCGTGATTTTTATGCCCCGTCGATTGCGATTACGGTGATGGATCTGTTGTTTAAAGATGGTAGTGATTTATGGCGTGCGGTGGCTGACTTATTTATGTATGGCGCTTTTGTATTTGCAGCCTATGCAGTCTTTGTTGTGGCGCGCTTGCTATTAAAAAGTAAAAAACGCGCTGAAAAAACGGCGCAGCGCGATGCCGCTTATGCTGCTGAGCATGATGATGCAGAGCCTGAGTTGACCTTGCAGCAGATTCTGACTCGAGATGCGCAAACCCCTGAGTCTGGTTTGACCGCGCAACGTTAGGAGATCGCAGTATGTGTGAGTTACTCGGCATGAGTGCCAATGTGCCAACCGATGTGGTGTTTAGCTTTACCGGCTTAATGCAGCGCGGTGGTAATACCGGGCCACATCGTGATGGTTGGGGCATTGGTTTTTATGAAGGGCGGGGCTTGCGCTTGTTTCAAGACCCGCTGGCCAGTGCTGACTCTGAAATTGCGCGCTTAGTGCAGCGCTATCCGATTAAAAGTGAAACGGTGATTGGTCATATTCGCCAAGCCAATGTGGGCGCGGTGAGCTTGGCCAATACGCATCCATTTATGCGTGAAATGTGGGGGCGTAACTGGTGTTTTGCCCATAATGGTCAAATGCCAGATTTTGCACCTGAGTTGGGTATGTATCAGCCGGTGGGTGATACCGATAGTGAAGCGGCGTTTTGCGATATTCTCAATCGTGTGCGCAGTGCCTGTACGCATGAGTGCAGTATTGAGCGGTTGTTGCCGGTGATTGTTGCTGCTTGTGAGGAGTACCGTGCTCAGGGGGTGTTTAACTGTTTGCTGAGTAATGGTGATTGGTTGTTTAGTTTTTGCTCAACCAAGCTGGCGCATATTACCCGTCGCGCACCCTTTGGTCCGGCTACGCTTAAAGATGCGGATATGAGTGTGGATTTTCAATCTGAGACCACGCCCAATGATGTGGTGACTGTGATTGCAACTGAGCCGTTGACTGATAATGAATTATGGACTGTGTATGCACCGGGTGAGTGGCGGTTGTGGCGTGGTGGTGAGGTTGTGGCGCAAGGCTGATTGAGTCAAAGTCAAAGTCAAAGTCAAAGTCAAAAGCATTTAGCATATAGGCGTGTGGCGCACCACGTTAGTGCTGTTTTTCCCTCCACGAGCCCATCCTGGGCTCAAGTCGGGCGCTGCGCCATCCATGGCTTCGCTCGTCACAGCACCAACGCGGTGCTTGTTGACTATTGATGGTGTTGGTTAGTCTTTTATGAGTAATAAAACAGCTGCCTTGATCTGTTATAGGTGCTTGTTGCTTGAGTGATTTGAGCTGCAAAGTTGAATACACAGCAGATGCTCGAAGTGCGGCATTCACTATGCTGGTGACTGCTGCTGATAAAATACACACACAGCTACTGTGCTAAATAACGCATGCCCTCTTCTAGGCCCTCAACGGTGAGTGGATACATCTGATCTTCAACCAGTTCACGTACCATGGAAATCGACTGGGTATAGCTCCAAGTGTCTTTAGGGTAGGGATTGAGCCAGATGATCTTTTTGAATTTCTGCTTAAAACGCTGCATCCACACATAGCCTGCTTCGTCGTTCCAGTGTTCAACACTACCGCCGGGCTGCGCGATTTCGTAGGGTGACATCGACGCATCACCGACAAAAATCACTTTATAGTCAGCGCCATAGGTGTGCAGTACATCTTGCGTGGGCGTGCGTTGGTCAAAGCGGCGTGCGTTACTTTTCCATAAGCCTTCATAAATAAAGTTATGAAAATAGTAATGCTCAATGTGTTTAAACTCAGTTTTACAGGCCGAAAACAGCTCTTCACAGATTTTGATATGCGCATCCATTGAGCCGCCAATATCAAACAGCACCAGCAGTTTGACGGTATTGCGGCGTTCGGGGCGCATTTGGATATTGAGCAGGCCGCCATCACGCGCGGTGTGATCAATAGTGCCGCTCAGATCAAATTCATTCTCTGCGCCAGTGCGGGCAAACTTGCGTAAACGCCGTAGCGCGACTTTAATATTGCGCGTACCAATCTCGACTTGATCATCCAAGTCTTTATATTCACGTTGCTCCCAAACTTTAACCGCTTTACCTTGACGCTCGCCTTCGTTGCCAATGCGAATGCCTTCGGGGTTATAGCCGCCCGAACCAAAGGGGCTGGTACCACCGGTGCCGATCCATTTACTACCGCCTTGGTGTTTGCCTTTTTGCTCAGCTAAGCGCTCTTTAAAGGCCTCGATGAGCTTATCGAGACCGCCCAGAGATTTGATTTGCTCACGCTCCTCAGGGCTCAGTGAGCGCTCAAACTCTTTGCGCAGCCACTCATCGGGGATCAGTGCTTCAATATGCTGGTCGAGGTGCTCAATACCTTCAAAATAAGCAGCAAAAGCGCGGTCAAACTTATCGTAGTGGCGTTCATCCTTAACCAAAATGGCGCGCGCTAAGTAATAGAACTCATCCATATCGGCAAACACCACGTTGTGTTTGAGCGCATTGATTAAGTCTAAAAGTTCGCGCACCGAGACCGGTACTTTGGCGGCGCGCATTTCATTAAATAAATTCAGCAGCATGGCTACAGACCTCTTCAGTAAAAGGTGCAGCGGACGGGTTTGCGTCACACAAACACGTCCGTGCAGCACATGTGTTTAGCGCTTGCGGCGGCTCATAAAGGCCAAGCGCTGCAGCAGCATCACATCTTGCTCGTTCTTAATCAGCGCGCCGGCCAAGGGTGGAATGGCTTTAGTCACATCACGCTCACGCAACACGGCTTCGCCAATATTGTCGGCCATTAGCAGCTTAATCCAATCCACCAGTTCGCTGGTTGAAGGCTTCTTTTTTAAGCCAGGGATTTGGCGCACATCAAAGAATACATCCAGCGCTTCACTGACCAAGGACTGGCTGATATTGGGGTAATGC
>DATERP010000041.1:0-6142 GCA_035271385.1 Thiopseudomonas sp.
AACGCTACTGCTGGGTGTACAATCACCATATTCCACAACGAGCGCTTCAGCATCAAACGCCCATTGCAACATTGAAAGAGTGGCAAGAAAAGAGGCCAGATTTATTTTACAAGAACGTTATTAATCATACGGGACCTGACACCTAGGCTCTTTACATGGCGGCTGCGATGTCTGGATGTTAAAAAAATTATAACTAAAAACCTGTTGCAGCTTATTGTCAACGACACACTCGCCAATAATTAAGATCATAATGAAGTATGAAAAAATATTAAAATCATTCAAACTAGTGTCAGCATCACCAGTACACCACCCAAGTTGCGCTTGAGTGCATAGAGGACGATACCAGTACTATGAAAACGACGATAAGCCCAAACTCTCTTTCTGGGAAAGCACTAGCGCTGGGCGAACTGTCTTCCGCTATTTTTGAAGCCGCCGTGGATTCAATGATTGTGATTGATGAGTATGGCATTATCCATGCCCTTAATCCGGCAGCAGAGCGGACTTTTGGCTACAGCAGTACAGACATTATTGGACAAAATGTATCTACATTAATGCCTGAAAAAGAAGCCAAACAGCACGATGGTTATTTGCAGGCTTATGCTAAAACCGGTGAGCGCAAAATGATTGGCAAAGGCCGTGAAGTCACTGGTAAACGCAAGGATGGCAGCTATTTCCCAATGCACCTCAGTATTGGCGAGCTTAGCGTCGGCGACCAAAAACTTTATGTGGGTATTTGTCACGATATCAGTAGCAATAAACGACTGCTGAAAAAAATCACTTATATGGCAACTCACGACAGTTTAACAGGCTGCTTAAACCGCAACTATTTACACAGTAGCCTGCAAGAACTGATGTCTGTGTGCACAAAAAACAACTTACAGTTGGTAGTGCTCTTTATTGATTTAGATGGCTTTAAGCAAATCAACGACAATTATGATCACGATGTTGGCGATCAGTTACTCAGTAGCGTTGCCCAACGTATTCAGAGTCTATTAGGCCCTGAGGATATCTTGGCACGTATTGGTGGTGATGAATTTCTGGTAGCCTCTAATCAGACCCGACAAGAGGGTGCTCCGCGCCAACTAGCGCAACGTATCCTCGATATTTTAGAGCCGCACTTTAATATTGACGGTATCGATATACGTATCCGCGCCAGTATTGGTGTGAGCCTCTACCCTGGCCACACCCAAAGCAGTGATCAATTGGTTAACGATGCTGATATCGCTATGTATAAAGCTAAGCTGGCCGGTGGTCACTGCATGCGCTTTTTTGAAATAGCGCAGCGCGAACAGATGGAAACCACATTTAAAACAGTCAGTCGACTGCGCAAAGCCATCGAACTTGAGCAATTTGAACTGCACTACCAACTGCAATTTAATCTTGCACCCCCTTACCAACCCATAGGTATAGAAGGCTTATTGCGCTGGCATGATGGTGATAATGGCTTGGTTTTACCTGATAATTTTTTACCTTTAGCTGAAGAGTACGGCTTAATGCCTAGCATCACGCTCTGGGCACTCAAGCAGGCATGCCTGGATAATCAAAGCATTATGACAGAGCAACTACTGCAGGTTCCGGTAGCAATCAACTGTTGCGGCCCATCATTTTTACAAAGTGATTTTGTCAGCCTAGTGCACAGTATCTTGGCTGACACCAAACTGCCTGCCCAATACTTAGAAATTGAAATTACTGAAAGCGTAGCCCTGCACAACTTGCCGCTGGCGCAAGAAACAATCCTTAAACTTAAACAGTCTGGCATCAAAGTCGCTATGGATGACTTCGGTACGGGATTCTCATCGCCAGGTATTTTAAAGCACTTATCGGTGAACCGTTTAAAGATTGATCGCTCATTTGTGAATGGCTTACCGCACAGTGATTTTGATGTGGCGGTGATTAAATCAATACTGATTGTGGCTCAGAGTATTGATATGCAAGTTATTGCTGAAGGAATTGAAAATATAGAGCAGCTGCAATACCTAGAAAAGCTCGGCTGTCACCAAGGACAAGGTTACTGGTACGCCAAACCTTTACCTTTAAACGAGCTCAAAGCCGTGCTGCAAGGGCTGCAAGCACAGAGCTAATTTTACTTATCGCGCTATGGCTTACTCAGCGATAGCGCCATACTCAACGGCACCGAGCGATCCAAAGCACTGGGTATAGGATTATTTAACAGACAGAAAGCAAAAACCCGTTAAATCAATAAAGACTTAACGGGTTTTCGTAATATGGCGCAGTGGACGGGACTCGAACCCGCGACCCCCGGCGTGACAGGCCGGTATTCTAACCAACTGAACTACCACTGCGCGATACTTAAAAGACTTGGTGGGTGATGACGGGATCGAACCGCCGACCCTCTGCTTGTAAGGCAGATGCTCTCCCAGCTGAGCTAATCACCCTTGTGTCTTCAAGTGGTGCGTATAATAGACACTAAACTGCCTTCTGGCAAGGGCTAAATTGATTTATTTGCATAAGTTGGCAGATAACAGCATTAAACAGGCTGTTTATCTATTTTCACCACTCAAAATCCATTTGAAATCACAATGACTGCAACTTTAACGCCTGCAGCTTATCTATTTTTAGTGATTAGAAGCTGCACTCACCCCACAATCACTGATATTATATACAGCATTATTGACCCGCAGTCATATGAGTCAGTGACTGCGCTTTAACGCACGACATTATGTTATCAATACTTTTTTATCGCATTTTTGGAGTTTTCTATGTGGTTTCGTAATATTTTGATGTACCGCTTAACATCAGACACGCCTGTAACAGCCGACACATTAGAAACAGCCTTGGCTACTAAACCAGCTCTACCTTGCGGCAGCCAAACATTATCGACATACGGATTTGTTGCCCCCTTTGGCAAAGATGCCGATGCACCTTTAGTCCACAGCGGCCAAGGCTTTATTTTAATTTGCGCACGCACTGAAGAGCGCATTTTACCCAGCAGCGTTGTGCGTGATGCAGTACACGAGAAAGTTGAAGAAATCGAAGCTGCAGAAAGCCGTAAGGTTTATAAGAAAGAAAAAGACCAGATTAAAGATGAAGTCACTCAAGCGTTACTGCCACGTGCCTTTATTCGCCGCTCTAAAACCTATGCTGCGATTGCGCCAGCACAAGGCTTAATCCTGATTGACTCCTCTAGCGCCAAGCGTGCAGAAGAGCTGCTCTCAACACTGCGTGAAGTACTCGGCAGCTTACCTGTACGCCCAGTTGGTGTTAAAACTGCACCTACAGCGACCTTTACCCAGTGGGTTAAAGAACACCAAGCCAGCCATGGCCTAGCGTTAACCAATGAATGTGAATTACGTGATAGCGCTGAAGACGGCGGTATTATCCGTATCAAACGTGAAGATTTAGCCAGCGAAGAAGTGCAAATGCACTTAGCAGCCGGCAAACTGGTCACCCAACTGACATTGGCTTGGGAAGATAAACTCAGCTTCCTGATCGACGACAAACTCACCATCAAGCGCCTACGTTTTGAAGATTTACTGCTGGATCAAGCCGAAGAAGACGGCGGTGACGATGCTGCCAGCCAGTTCGACGCCAGCTTTATCTTAATGATGATGACTTTTGTCGAATTTATTCCACAACTGCTCGAAGCGCTGGGCGGCGAAGAAATCCCACAAGGAATTTAAAGCGTCATAAGCCAGTATTAAAGTTGAGCAAGCTCAGCTCTATAGGCGCGCAAACACTACAAATGATCAATGAGTGCTGCGTGTTAGCTGTGACAAGCGTAGCCATGGATGGCGTAGCGCCGGAGTTGAACCCCGGACGGGTTCATCGACGGAAGAACAGCTAGCACGCAGCACGATAAGCGCATCGCTCTATAAACTTGTTTTAGCGTGAGCCAACCAAGCCTTACGCTGCTCAGCCGTATGAAAGGTCCAGGCCAAAAACCGACTCTGCTTCTGCCCCTGCGCCATACTACACACCTGCACATCCACCGCACCAACCTGCTTCAGCATCCGCTGCAACAAACGAATATGCGCAGATTTAGACACCAAAGTGGTAAACCACAGTACTTGCTGCGCGTACTCACGGCTTTCTTTCATCATATTGCGCACAAAAGTCAGCTCCCCGCCCTTGCACCACAACTCATTACTTTGACCACCAAAGTTCAGCGTCGGCAGTTTACGCTGCGGATCTTGCCTGCCTAAATTGCGCCACTTACGCTCACTGCCACTGCTCGCCTCAGCCGCATTGCTATGAAACGGCGGATTACATAAGGTACAAACCACCCGCTCCCCTTCACGCAACACACCGCTAAAAAAAGCGGACTTAACCCTCTGTAAACGCAGATCAATCACCTGCGTCAAATCATTGGCTGCCAAAGTCTCAGCCGCAGCAGCCAGCGCGCGTTGATCAACATCACTAGCAATAAAGCGCCAGCCATAATCATGATGACCCAATAGTGGATAAATACAGTTCGCACCAGTACCCACATCTAGCACAGTAAAATCGGTGCCACGTGGAATATTTCCGCCTGCATCCGCAGCCAATAAATCGGCTAAGCCATGAATATAATCAGCGCGCCCTGGCACCGGCGGACACAAATAGCCTTCGGGAATCTGCCAGTTTTGAATGCCGTAGAGCTGCTTTAATAGCGCCGCGTTAAACACACGCACCGCTGCAGGGTTAGCAAAATCAATACTTTGTTTGCCATAGGGATTAATAATCATAAAAGCTTTTAAACGCGGCTCAACAGCAGTCAACGCAGCAAAATCATAGCGCCCTTGATGGCGATTACGCGGATGCAACAAGGCAGCGGCAGGCTGTGTGCTCATAAAAAAACCTTACTGAAATCATTAAAAAACGCAGTATAGCAGCAAGCTCAGATCGGCCGAACCGGTAAATCCCTGCCGTGCCACACAGTGCGCATAGCACAGTTAACGCGAAGATATACTAAGTTACTGTCGTGACAGCATGAGAATACAGCCGGAACTGCAAGCAGCTCCGGCATCACATCAAGGCTTCAGATTGGCGCTCAAACGTAACCGGTAGCTATTTAACGGAACAAAGGCTTCTTGGAAATACAAAGGCTTGCCATTACCACAGGATGCTAAAAACTCCAGCACTACACCCGTGGTTCCTGCCTCAAGTCCCAGTTCATTGCAGACTTCATCAGGAAAAGGCTCATAACGTAATTTTTGATCCAATCCTCCGATACTCACGTTATAACGGTTATACAGCAACGTTTTAAAGTTCGCTCCAGCAAAGTCGAGCAACTGCGGCTCAACAAAGGCTGGGAAACGATCGCTATCAATATAAAAGCGGCTAAAACATTCAAATGCTTCAGCAACTGCAAACACACGATCCACTTTCACTACATTACGAATGTTCGTACCTAACTTCTCAACCCAGTTTTTACCATCCAGCCCCGTTTCTTGAGCAACAACTTTGGCATAAATAGGCAGTACTTCACCGGCATCATCTTCAAAACACAAGTGCACCGGTGACAGCATCGGTATTACGCCTTCAGCCACAAAAGTTCCATGCCCATGACGGCGCACAATTGCTTTAGCTTGCACCAGCTCACGTAACGCTTTTTGCACGGTCCCCAAACTAAACGGGGTAATGGTTGCCAGCGTTGATTCATTCGGCAGTTGCGCGCCGGGCACCCAATAACCATCACGAATCGCTGCGAGTAAAGTTTCCCGTAACTGCGCGTACTTAGGCAAACCAGCCACTTCCTGTGGTTGATAGCGGTCGTAAAAATCAACTCCATCTGCTTCAGACATTTATTCTGCTCCCATTGCCTCTGACACACTATCAGAGAACTATTGACTTACTATAGCTATACAGTTAAAGATTGAGCCTTAAAACCATACTTACAATATAGATACAGTCGACTTCGAGTTTAAACAATGGGCGTTCGCAACACAATCAGACATCTGCACTTCGTGTCATTTTACTCTACTGACACATTATTGAATCGCGGCATCGACATCCAGCGCAAATAAAAAAAAACGATCAAGACCAAAGCCACGACTGTACTCTGATCGAGAGCAACGGGATCAATAAATGCAATGGCAAACAGCAAGGGACTGAGCGCGAACGCGATATGCACTTAAGTTGCACAGTGCAAAACGGCCCATTAAAGAATGTGTACGTGCAACTGCGTAATCTCAATTTCCGC
>DATERP010000042.1:0-3437 GCA_035271385.1 Thiopseudomonas sp.
ATGGCGATTGGCAGTCAGCTCAGTGTGGTGGATAAAAGTGCGTTGTTGGAGATTGTGAATCTGTATTGGCGCGAGTTGATTCGTCCTTCTGAGCCACACATACGCCTGCCGATACGCGGCTACCATCGTATTAAATTATTGTCATTGACTGGTGAGGTGCTGGATACCCAGTACAGCCATATTATTGTTGATGAGGGCCATGATATTCCCACACCGATGCTGCAGATTTTAGATCGCAGTCCGCAAGCGGTGATTACTTTAAGTGATGAGTTGCAAAACCTAAATGGTATGGCGCCGGTACGCAGCGAAGTGATTCGTCAGCGCGCGCTGGCGCAATCCATCCGTTTGGGTAAGCAAGTTGAAGATGTCGTCAATCCGCTGATTCAAGCGCATCCCGGTGCCAGCAAAGAGTTATTTGCAGGGCGGGCCGATCACTGCACTAATTTGCAGCATTATAGTGGCTGGCAAATTCCGCAGCGCGCCACCACTATTATTGTCGCTGATGAGTTTGATTTGTTTGCCTGGTTCCAGCGATTAAGTCATGCCGGTGCATCGTTTCGTTTAGCCCGCTCGACCTTTAAAGACTTTATGATTTTTGCGCAGGACTGTATTGAGTTGTACAGCAATGGCACACGGCCACGTCATGGTTTGATTTTTCGTTACGCCAGTTGGGATGCGCTAAGTCAGGCGATGGCCAGCAACCCATCGTTTGAAGCCATTGAGCGCATGCTGCACAAAGGCTATTCGCAAGCAGATTTTGAGACAGCAGTGAATCGACATATGCGTTCAGGTGGTGGTGAGATTACTTTGGCGCGCGTCAGTGATACTAAAAACATGGAGTTTTCCAGTGTGTATCTATCACGGGATTTGCTGGTGTTGCCTGCAGGTCATCAGCACCCTGATAGCCGGGCACGATTGTTTTCAAGCCTGTATACCGCCTGTACACGGGCGCAGCATGAGTTGATTGTGCCTGAGGGTTTTGCAGATTGGATCAGTGATGCAGTGAAGTGATTGCGTGCTCTAGCCTGGTCTGAAAATATTAATCTCATTCAGCAACGCACAAGGCCCGAGGCTAACTCAATAGATGCTGTAGTTCATCATTGATACCCAAGCTGTAAGCCACTGTTTTTTACTGGTATAGCCTGTGTTGGGCGCTGTATTGCAAGGGGTTTTTAATATGCGAGCGCGGGCGTTGCTTATGCCTGGCGCTGGATTCTCTGTGCGCGAGGCAATATAGTTGCGGTATTGGTATATTAAAGAGCAGAGAGGTTAGCATGACCAATACATCACAGGCATTGGCGCAAGCACACTTTGGACGTGTTGCGCAGCAGTTTGAGCACAGTCCTATTTCTCAGCAGTTGGCAGCTTTGAGCGATAAAGTGTTTCCGTTATTGACCTTAACAGCTGATCAGCATTGGTTAGATTTTGGTGCAGGTACCGGAGCGATCAGTGTGCCTTTAGCTGCGCAGGTTAAGCGTGTTACTGCTTTAGATACTTCGGCAGCGATGCTGGAGCAGTTAACTGCAAAAAATATCGCTAATATCAACGCACTTGAGCATGATATTTTTTGTGGCTTAAGCCAAACCTATGACGGCGTGATAAGCAGTATGGCTTTGCACCACGTGGCAGATATCCCAAGGTTATTAAAATGTATGCAGCAATGCTTAAAAGAAAATGGCCAATTAGCATTGATTGACTTGTACAGCGAAGATGGCAGTTTTCATGGCGATAACCAAGGCAAAGGTGTGCTGCATTTTGGTTTTGATCCGCAAGAGTTGCTTGAAGAAGCGGCTAAAGCAGGCTTTAAAAATTTGAGTTATCGCGAGATTTTTAGCATTGCACATAAAAACGGTCGCAGCTACCCGATGTTTTTATTATTAGCTCAAGCATAAATCCTATCGGTGTCTTCCAAGATTAGTGCTCAGCGCTGGTGTGCTGCGCTGAGCAATCTCTGATTGAGCAATAGCTGTGATGTGCGGATTTGGCCCTGGCGCGCCGGCATAGCGCGTGAGCTGATAATGGCTAAAATCAACATCAGATCTAAGTCCCCTTGAAACTGTTGGCGCAGCACAATCAGCAGCTCACATAAAGCTTCAGTGTGAATGTGGAAAAGGTGGCCAAAATGGCGGGTCACTTGCTGATAATTCAATGTCATAGTGGTGCTCATACTGCCGCAGTAAAAGTATATATAAGCGAATGATATCCATTTGGGGCGCAGAGTGCGTTGCTTAGTCTGGGCGCTTCAGTGAAACTATGCGGCTATCTTTTGTGTCAATACTGCGTAACAGCGCTGATCATAGAGCATTCATCAGGAGTACAAAGATTGATAAAGCAAATGGGCTGGTTATTAATTGCCATGGCTATAGCAGCGCTCAGCGGCTGCGGTAAAGGTGAGGCTGAGGTTGAGCAGGCTGAAGTTGAGCGTCCCGTTCCTATGATGCTGGTCGAGCGCTCTGATAAAGTATCAAGTATGCGCTTTCCTGGGCGTGTACGTGCCGCGCAGCGAGCAGACTTAACTTTTAATGTGCCAGGTCAAGTGGTTGAGTTGCCGGTTGAAGAAGGGCAGTTGATTGCTAAGGGTGCATTGGTTGCGCGTTTAGATAATGCCAACTATAAAACGCAAATGCGTTCAGCTTTAGCGCGCTATAACAAAGAACGTACTGACTACGAGCGTTTTAATAGCTTGTGGCAGCGCAGTCAGGCTATTGCTAAAGCCGAAGTTGATAAGCAGCGCACTGCTATGGATGTTGCTCAGGCCGATTATGCCTTGGCGAAAAAAGATTTTGACGATACGCGCTTGATTGCACCTTTTACCGGTGTCGTGACTAAGCGTTATATTGAGAACTACAGCAATGTGCAGGACAAAGAAGCCATTATCAGCCTGCAAGATTTAAATAATCTTGAAATTGTGATTAACGTGCCTGAGCGCATTGTGCGTAATACGCCCAAGCAAGTGGCAGGGTATGCGGTGTTTGCTGATCAGCCTGATCTGTTGTTGCCTGTAAGTTTAAAGTCTTTTTCCTCAGACAGTGATAGCCAAACACAAAGTTATGAAGTGGTGCTCACCCTTGATGCGGGCTACGACATGACTATTTTGCCGGGAATGTCTGTGGATGTGCTTCCGCAGCAGGCCTCAGGAGATGTCACCAAAGGTCAAGTGATGGTGCCGCTCAAGTCGATTTATTCCAGTGCAGACAATGTCACTGGGGTCTGGGTATTTGATGCGCAAAGCTCGCGTGTCACTTTGCAAGAAGTCACTTTAGGTGATGTGCTCGGCACTGATGTTGTAGTGCGCAAAGGTTTACAGGGCGGCGAGCAGATTGTGGTTGCAGGTGTCAGCCAATTACGTGAAGCGATGTTGGTTAGGTCTCTTTAATGAGAGCTAATCATACTAATATAAGGTGTCCATACAGTGAATATTGCTGAACAAACACTAG
>DATERP010000043.1:0-3838 GCA_035271385.1 Thiopseudomonas sp.
CAACACGGCAATCCACACTACCGCCGCATTGATGCACCCGCCACCGCTGAGCAAAAAGCTGCGTTTAAACAACTGACCGCCGAGCATATCCAAACCAAGACCTTGGCCGGTGAGCCGATTACCGCGATATTGCTTAACGCACCGGGCAATGATGCGCCCATTGGTGGCATTAAAGTCTGCACTGCAAACGGCTGGTTCGCCGCCCGACCCAGTGGTACAGAAAATCTGTATAAAATTTATGCGGAAAGCTTTATCAGCGAACAGCATTTGCAGCAGCTTATCGATGAAGCGCAAAGCCTATTAGCCAGCGTTTTATAGTGCTCTTGTAGGGCGTTCTTCAGGTCTATATTTTAACGCTTCGCATTTGTCGCGTAGACTTGGTAGAACGTAAAGCATTGCATGACATGAAATTGGTCGCCTTAGCGGACTTTTTTGCTTGTGTAGTGAACGATGCAGCGGCGTTGAATGCTTAAGTATATTTAAGAGTAGCCAGCGATCAGAGTCGTGAGATGGCAGGCTACGCCAAGTTCATATAGAAAAGTATGAAAATTGAACTCTGCGCCCGCACAGTCTTTGGCTGCGTAGGCGCAGTTGACACGTTAACGGTCTGATCCGCCCGCGTATGGTGTTATTGCCGCTGAGTTCGTTAAAATACTGCGGAACTAAAGAATATTCAGTTAAGCTCTATTTGTCTAAAACTGCTCATATATTAAAACGTGGAGTCAATGGTATTAATAATGACCAAATTTCTTAAGTTAGAGCTTAAAAATTATCGACGCTTTGCTGATCTCGTTATAGATTTTGAATCTGGTTTAACTGTGATTGCTGCGCGTAATGGGCAGGGTAAAACAACTATTTTAGAGGCGATTGCTGTAGCTTTTGGCCCTTTTGTAGGTGCGTTTGATAATGGCAAATCTAAGCATATTGAAGCCAGCGATGCACGTTACAGTAAGGTCGGTGTTGGTTTTGAGAATGAGCAAAATTTTCCAGTCATCATTCATGCAGAGCTAAAAGATCCTGAAATAAGTTGGCAGAGAGCTTTGACCGGCACTAAAAGCCGCACCACAACCAAGGAGGCAGCTCCGCTTTCTAATTGGGGAAAAGCGCTACAGGAGCAGTTGCGAGTAGACCCTAAAACTGAATTGCCACTTGTGTCTTATTACAGCTCACGTCGATTATGGGTGAATCATAAAAATATAGCCCGCCGTGGTGTTCTTACTGAAAGTAGAAGTATGGGCTATGAAGATTGCTTATCACCCTCTTCAAATTACACGCAACTTCAGCAGTGGTTAAAAAAAGCCACTTATGCAGTATTGCAACAGCAGCAAAAAGAACAATCCAGTGCTGAGTTGGCTAATTTAAAAGAGCGGCTTGATTGCATAAAAAATGCCGTCAATGAAGTTATGGCCAGTGAGGATTGGACTGATTTTGATTACAGCGTTGCATTGGATGACTTGGCCATGTCACATGCAGAGCACGGCATGCTGCCATTCAGTATGCTCAGTGATGGTGTGCGCGCTGTTATTTCTCTGGCGGCAGACATTGCTTTTCGTTGTGCAAGATTAAATGGTCAGTTTGGTAAAGATGCAGCTAGATTAACTCAGGGCATTATTCTTATTGATGAAGTGGATTTACATCTTCACCCTGCTTGGCAACAGCGAATATTGTCTGCGTTGCAGGCAGCATTTCCAAAAATACATTTTATTGTCAGCACGCACAGTCCTCAGGTTTTATCAACGATTGAAAGCCGACGTATTCGTGTGGTGTTTCAAGACTCGCAAGGCCAGTGGCAAGCAGTCAACCCTGCTCAAGAAGTTAAAGGCTTGGAAAGTGCAGTCGCATTGAACGATATCATGGGGGTCAATCCCATTCCTCCCATTGAGGAGGCTCAGTGGCTTGCTGATTTTATCGCATTAATTGAGCAAGGCTTGGATGATAATAAAGACGGTCAAGAACTGTATAAAAAATTGACAGCCCTTTATGGAGCCAATCATCCAGTGTTGTTGAACGCAGAAAGACTCATACGCTTTCAAAAATTCAAGTTAAGGAATAACGCTAGGGTTTAATGCGATGCTCGAATTAGATAGGAATGAGGTGTCTGTACCCCTTTGTTTAGCTGGCTATGACCATTTAGTTCATAGTTGGAAGTGTTTGGATGCACTGTGCAAGCAGCAGGTGCGTATGGCTTTAGTTAATAGCCAGAGAAGTACAGACCTAGCTGCTGAAGTCACAGAATATGGCGTACTGTGCGCCTATTGTGAGGGTGCTATTTATGCTGAGGGTCATATCGAACATTTTCGACGTAAAAATCCCCAGCACTTTCCTGAACTAACTTTTCAGTTCAGTAATCTATTTTTAGTATGCGGCGCTAAAGATCATTGCGGTCACTACAAAGATGGCCCCGCAACTTTAGCTTATAGTGCTGATGATTTAATTAAGCCTGATGAAATGAAACCAGAGCATTACCTTTATTTTCACTCATCTGGCGAAGTCAGACCGCAAGAAAGAATTTCGCCAGAAGATAAGCATATCGCAGCAGAAACCATAAGAGTGCTGGGTTTGAATAATGGCTCCTTGCCTAATGCGCGCAAGAAGGCGCTAAGTGTGTATGAAAATACAATCCTTGCGGAATTAGATGAGATAGCAGCTTGGCCAGAAAGTGAGCGCGATGCATACCTGCAGCAAGAAGTGCAAGAAAGTTGTTGGCAGCCTTATGCGACAACGATTAAGCATTTCTTGGTTAAAGCCAATTGGCAGGATTAAAACCGTCACAGTACTACGCCAAGCCCACTGCTCAGTACGGCAACCAACACTCTTCTAACTCACCAGCCTAGCCTTTACTGTCATCATCCTTGATCGCTTTGCGAAAGCCTTTAACCGTGTCGCCCAAGTCGCTGCCTAAGCTGCGCAGGCGCTTAGTACCAAAGAGCAGTAGAACAATGACTGCCACAATCACCAATTGCCATGTGCTAATTCCACCGAAACCCATACTCTTCACCTTTATTATTGTGTACGCATGGCAGGCTGCGCTGCAGTTATAGAGTGCTGCCTGCTGCTGATTGTTAGGCGCAGACTCTATGGTTGCAGCCTGCGCTGAAGCTTTATGCCAATCGATTATTCAATCGCTTCGTAGGGCAAGCCAACATAGTTTTCCGCAATGGTGGTGCGTCCAGCGACTGAGCCGACAAAATACTCCAGTTCGGTTTTCTGCATCTGCTTGGTAAAGGCATCGTTGTCTGGGAAATCATGCATCATGCTGGTTAGCCACCAAGAAAAGCGCTCTGCTTTCCAAATACGACGTAAGCAAATCTCAGAGTATTTTTCCAGAAGGTCAGTACGGCCTTCCTGGTACACCTTGCACAGAATGCGATACATCGTATTCACATCACTAGCGGCCAAGTTCAGGCCTTTAGCACCGGTTGGCGGCACAATATGCGCGGCATCACCGAGTAAAAACAGATTGCCGTATTGCATCGGCTCAACCACAAAGCTGCGCAGTGGCGCGATACTTTTTTCAATTGAAGGGCCAGTCACCAGCTTGGCTGCTTGTTCAGCAGGGATGCGCTGACGCAATTCATCCCAAAAACGCTCATCTGACCAGTCTTCAACTTTTTCTGTTATCGGCACTTGTACGTAATAACGTGTACGTGTTGCCGAGCGCATACTGCACAAAGCAAAACCACGCTCATGCTGTGCATAGATCAACTCGTCATGCACAGGCGGCGTATCGGCCAGCACACCTAGCCAACCAAAAGGGTAGACGCGCTCGTATTCAGTCAGTACATCAGCTGGAATGGATTTGCGTGAAACACCATGATAGCCATCGCAGCCGGCCACA
>DATERP010000044.1:0-3058 GCA_035271385.1 Thiopseudomonas sp.
TCTTGAAGGCAATGCGAATGCTTCTGAGTACAGCAGATGCTGGAGCGACAAGCGTAGCCATGGATGGCGCAGCGCCCGAATTGAATCAGGATGATTCACTGAGGGAAAAGCCCAGCGTCTGCTGTACGGCATGCCACGCGGTTTAAATTTACGCCGTCAAATAGATTTAACACGTTCGCGGACATGGCCGACGTACGTTACGCACCATCAGGCTCTCAGCGAAATCACATACTAACTCAACTTTATATGCCTTATAGTTATATGTGATTGACTTTTATAGCATTTTAGCTTATGATTCAGAGTCTAAACGTTTGAGGAGGTCATAGGTCGTCATGCGTATTAAAGGTTCAAGTAATCGTACCAAACCTGAAGAAGCAAGTACTTCACGCGATACACTCGCAGAACAAACCGCAGCTTTTTTGAAGAAAGGCGGTGAGATCGAAGAAGTTCCTCGTGGTTTAAGTGGTCAGCAACAAGTCAGCTATTTCCGTCGCTCAACACCAGAGACACGTAAACCAGCAGAACTACCGGCTGCAGCTGCAAAAAGTTAAGTTACAAAAGATCCCCAAACGCGCCATGGGCTCGCCTGATTCAGGCTGATACCACTGGCGCGTTTTTTATTGCCCAGAGAAAAGTGCAGCCCAATTCTGCATACATCATGCATGATCTCAGCGCCGGGGCAGGTGACAGATTTACATTAATCTGCAATTGTGATGCGCCTGAGTGTCAGCTAAATAATAGGCATAAAAAACGCGAACTCACGCTCGCATTTTCAAGGTCAGACTCAAGCTAGAGTTAACTCGCTTGCGCGTCCTGAATCTTTTTCAACTCCTCGTCACGCAGTGCGCGGCGCAGAATCTTACCCACGTTAGTTGTGGGTAATTCATCACGAAACTCAACCAAATGCGCCACTTTATAGCCGGTTAAGTTGCTGCGCATATGCGCTACCACTTGGTCTTTGCTGAGACTTTGGCCTGGGCGTAATGCAATAAACACCTTAATCGCTTCGCCAGATTTCTCACTGGGAATACCGATCGCCGCTGACTGCAGTACGCCAGGCAAGGTTGCCAGCACGTCTTCAATTTCATTGGGGTAGACGTTAAAGCCAGACACCAAAATCATATCTTTTTTGCGATCCACAATACGGATATAACCATCTTCCTGAATAATGGCGATATCACCGGTGCGCAACCAGCCTTCTGCATCCAGCACTTCTTTGGTGGCATCATCGCGCAGCCAGTAGCCCTTCATCACTTGTGGGCCTTTTACGCACAGTTCACCCTTTTCGCCTAGGGCTAACTCATTGCCGTCATCGTCGATCACTTTGCACAAGGTGGAAGCAACTGGAATACCAATACTGCCCAACTGAATCTTCTGAATCGGGTTGACCGTGGCAATAGGGCTGGTTTCCGTCATGCCAAAGCCTTCACAGATTTGTGCGCCTGTGACTTCGGCCCAGCGTTTGGCTGCGTTGACTTGCAGCGCCATACCGCCAGAAATCGTCATTTTTAGACGGGAAAAATCTAATTTACGGAAATCTTCGTTATTGCACAGCGCCACAAATAAAGTGTTGAGGCCGACAAAACCGGAGAATTTATTGTTTTTCATATCCTTAATCATGCTGGGCAAATCGCGTGGATTGGTGATCAGCAAGTTATTGTTGCCGGTCATCATCATCGCCATGCAATGAAAGGTAAAAGCGTAAATATGGTACAGCGGCAACGGCGCAACAATGGTTTCCGTGCCGCGACCTAAGTTAGAGGCCATCATGGCTTGCGCTTGCAGCATATTGGCAATCAAATTGCGGTGCGTCAGCATCGCGCCTTTAGCCACACCGGTGGTGCCGCCGGTGTATTGCAAAACCGCCAGCTCATTGGAGTCAGGGTTGACGTTGCGCGCTGCTTTTTTACTGCCCAAAGCCAAAATATCATTGAGCTTGAGGGAGTTAGGAATATGAAACGCAGGCACCATCTTCTTCACGTATTTAACAACGCTATTGACGATCAAGCGCTTCAGTGGCGGTAAAAAGTCAGCCACTTCAGTGATAATCACGGTTTTAATATCGGTGTTAGGCACGACAATTTCAGCCAGATGCCCCATATTCGCCAAGCAGACCAAAGCTTTCGCGCCTGAGTCGTTAAACTGATGTTCCATTTCGCGCGTGGTATACAGCGGGTTGGTATTGACCACCACTAAGCCTGCGCGAATGGCACCAAAGACCACAACGGGATACTGCAATACGTTGGGCAGTTGTACGGCGATGCGGTCGCCAGGTTGCAAGTCAGTATAGTTTTGCAGCCAGGCGGCAAAGTCGCCTGACATGCGGTATAAATCGCCATACGTGAGCGTTTTGCCCAAGTTGGTGAATGCAGGTTTGTCAGCAAAACGCTGGCAGGACTCTTTCAGTACCGCTTGAATATTGGGGTACTGATCAGGATCGATTTCGGTGGGAATACCTTCAGGGTATTTGTCCTTCCAGAAGTTTTCGTTCATGCAAGTCAACTCCTAAGCAACAGCTCGTTTCGCCGGGTAAAAGTGTTTAACAAAAGCACACTATAAGCAGGCAACGTTTAATCGCAATGCGCTATAAGGCCAATAAGTGAACCAGTTTACGCTGCGGTTGCCTACTTGTTACACGATTCTAAGTATTTAAGCTCAATCAATTGTGTGTTCTTGTCAATCATCTCACTCAAGCAGGATTTTTAATGATTGGTTTTGCTTTGTTTTTTATTGTTTAGCAAACAACTTGAGGGTAGCAGCTTTACAAATACGCGACCAGCACAAAAGAAGGCTTTCTGGTCATAAATAAGGCTGGAATATATTTTTAGTTCTGGTTTTGCGGCTGATATCCGGCCTAGCTCCCAAAATCTAAAGATAGCGATTACAATGCGTCAATGCCCCGAGCAAGGAGGAAGCTCACATGCGCCATGCAGCGTTTTGGTTAACTGCCAATGATGCCACTCAGTTGTATGTGAATCATTGGTCCAGTGATGAACCGCCACGTGCGATTATCCTGATTGCCCATGGTATGGCTGAGCACAGTCAGCGTTATGCTCGC
>DATERP010000045.1:0-3409 GCA_035271385.1 Thiopseudomonas sp.
CTCATCTAAAGCTCCTTTGAGCAGAGTGCGCGGTTGCTGCTGCAGCCAGAGCGTCAACTCAGAAAAGTGATCAATGGCTAACACAGGGTCTTCGCGCTGCAAAATATGCATCGGCTGCGCGCCATAACTGACTGCCACACCCGGCACTTTGGCGTTATTGGCCATACGCAAATCAAAAGGTGAGTCACCCACCATAATGGCTTGCCTAGGCGTTGCGTTACAATGCGCTAAAATTTCATGCAACATCAGAGGGTCTGGCTTGCTACAAGTTTCATCGGCGCAACGGGTAATATCAAAATAGTCGAGCATGTTGTGGCCGCTTAACACACGATGTAAACCACGGCGACTTTTTCCGGTGGCCACCGCCAACTGATAGCCAGCGCGACGATACTGCTCTAACGCTTCGCGCACACCTGGATAAAACTCAGACGGCTGCTCTTCCAGCTGAATATAGGTTTCGCTATAAACACTGATGAAACGCTCTTTAAGCCCCGCATCATCGGCTTGTGGATAGAGCACATCATAAGCTTGTGGCATCGCTAGACCGATAATGGCACGCACTTCGTCATCCGTACAACGGGGTACAGCGCAGGTATCGGAGGCCACATGCATCGCCTCAACAATACGCATAATGGAATCCACCAAAGTGCCATCCCAATCAAAAATCAATACCTTAAGACCGCTCAACTCATTCTCCAAACTCGTTTTCTGCAACATCGCTGACACATTTCATCTAAACACCAGCACATTATTTAGGGCGTGCATTTAGGCCCACAGAGCACATAAACCTTGCACATTCGCATTGGCGGGCACAAGTATCGGCTAATGCGGCTCACAATTATTCTACCAACTGCTCAATCACCGCTTGCCACTGCTCATCCGGCTCAGCATGTACGGCCAGCACCTCACCATCAGGCAAAGTAAACTTCAAATCACAGGCATGTAAAAACAAACGCTTACCACCCAGCTCGCGGATTTCGCTGCTGAAGCCTTCATCACCATACTTAGTATCACCAGCGATAGCATGGCCGGCATATAAAGCATGCACACGAATCTGATGGGTACGTCCGGTAATCGGGCTAGCTTCCACCAGAGTGGCGTAATCACCAAAGCGACGCACCACCTTAAACAAGGTCAGCGCGTCTTTACCTTCCGGATTGACTTCAACCATACGCTCACCGGAACGCACGTTACTTTTTTGCAGCGGCGCATCCACTTGCTTGCGCGATGCCGGCCAACGTCCACGCACCAAGGCGACATAACGCTTATCCACACCGTCACCTCGTAAGGCTTCGTGCAAGTGACGCAACATGCTGCGCTTTTTGGCAATCATTAATAAACCTGATGTATCACGATCCAAGCGGTGGACCAATTCAATCTCTTTATTGATGGGACGCATTTGTCGAAAGGCTTCAATCACACCGTAAGTCAAACCACTACCACCATGCACAGCAATGCCAGCCGGCTTATTTAAGACAATCAGGCCTTTATCTTCATAAACAATGGCTGCTTCTAAGCGCTCTAACAAACCCTTAGCTAAAGGCGCAGGCTCATCTGCTTGCGTCATGCGCATGGGCGGCACACGCACAATATCGCCTTCTTTAATTCGATAATCAGGCTTAATGCGCCCCTTATTCACCCGCACTTCACCTTTGCGCAAAATGCGATAAATCATAGTTTTGGGTACACCTTTAAGGCGCGCTAACAGGAAGTTATCAATACGCTGCCCTTCTAACCCAGCTGACACCTCAAGCAGTTGCACACCTGTGGCCGCTTGCGAATCCATCTTCGACATAAACCTAGACACCCAAAAAAGTAACTGACAAACACTGTCGCAATCTTAGCAACAAACAGTCGGGGACGCCTTATGATTGTAGGAAGTACACAACTCAATCGCAGTTAAACAAGCCCGCACAAAGCGCTTGTAAGTCTATATATTCATTGAAGAAAAACATGCTTACTGCTATATTCAACAGGCTGCCACAAGCAGTTAGAAACAAACAGATGTCGGCTTGCGCTAAAAGAATTTAAAACAAAACGTCGGCTTTAATTCTGGTAACACTATTTTTACAGGTTGCAGATACCTCGCTAAGCAATACACGACTTAGCCAAAGCTGTTTTAGAAACATAATCCGCGAACGCACGATTGCGATCGTATTTTTATAAACCCGCTCACGAATATACCGAGCGGCACCCGACTCAACCTAGGGAAACGTGATGGGTGGAGATGCACAGTGGGTCGACCTGCGTAGCCATGCGCTTTGATTCAGACGTTTCATCACGTCCGCGGTCAGTCACTGATTCCTCCTCCTAAGCATAATAAGCTGCAAGCAATTTTTACACTGCAGCCCACTGGAGACGCTGTCGCGATATAGGCTTTACAGGCTGAATCGCTAGACACGGTTATTTTAACTGCGCGACCCCTACACCGACCCGATTTGTCGCGTGTGCCAATTGAGTGATCCGTGAACACGGAATATATTGGTAAACCATGAAAAGAATGCTAATCAACGCAACTCAACCTGAAGAGTTGCGTGTTGCACTTGTTGACGGACAACGTCTATTTGACCTCGATATCGAGTCTGGCGCCCGCGAACAAAAGAAATCCAACATCTATAAAGGCCGCATTACCCGCGTAGAGCCCAGCCTTGAAGCCGCTTTTGTGGACTTTGGCTCAGAGCGTCACGGCTTCTTACCTCTAAAAGAAATCTCCCGCGAATACTTCAAAAAGACTGAAGGCAACGGCCGCGTTAATATCCGCGACGTGCTGACTGAAGGTCAGGAAGTTATCGTTCAAGTTGAGAAAGAAGAACGCGGCAATAAAGGCGCAGCATTAACCACATTCATCAGCCTCGCTGGTCGTTATATGGTGCTAATGCCTAATAACCCTCGCGCCGGTGGTATTTCACGCCGCATTGAAGGTGAAGAGCGTAATGAATTACGTGAAGCACTTAACGGCCTGAACGCACCTGCTGATATGGGTTTAATCGTACGTACCGCTGGTTTAGGCCGTAACAGCCAAGAACTGCAGTGGGACCTCGACTACTTAGTACAATTATGGACCGCGATTAAAGAAGCCTCTGAAGGTCGCAGCGCGCCATTCTTGATCTACCAAGAAAGTAACGTCATCATCCGCGCAATTCGCGACTATTTACGTCAAGATATCGGCGAAGTATTGATTGATAGCGTTGACGCACAAGAAGAAGCGTTAAGCTTTATTCGCCAGGTGATGCCGCAGTACGCTAACAAAATCAAGCTCTATCAAGACAGCGTGCCCTTGTTTAACCGCTTCCAAATCGAAAGCCAGATTGAAACTGCATTCCAACGTGAAGTGAAATTACCTTCCGGCGGCGCACTGGTCATCGACCCAACCGAAGCTTTAGTGTCGATTGATATCAACTCTGCACGC
>DATERP010000046.1:0-29286 GCA_035271385.1 Thiopseudomonas sp.
GCTGAGGCAATACCTTTCCCCAATGAAGAAACAACACCGCCTGTGACGAAGATGTAGCGCGTCATAAATAACCCTGGATTCTGCGTTTAAGCGGCAAGCCGCCGAAGATAAGCATTGAAAACTGTGCTTGAAAAAATGCAATTAAAATTCAAGCGCTACAGGAGCAACCAAGCACCTGCATTAATCAACTAATAGACGGGAGAATAGTCTACGCGAAAGCTGTTTATGACTCAAACCAAGAAACCACTAAAACGCGTTTTTTATCCTACACAACACAGTCTACAAGCCAAGAGTCGCTGATTTATCGTTAATACTAAGACTCAGCAGCCACTGTACTCTCCCACGTCACACTCAAGCTTTGTACAGCAGGATGGCTTAAGCTTGGCATATTAGCCAGCGCCACGGGCTGATCGGCTAAAAAAACGATCGGCAAACGCCCCCGTATAAAAGTCGGCACCGCATGCTCTTGCAGCAAACGCTTTAAATCACGATGACCACGCCCAGCAATAAAAAAACGCTCAGCACCTTGTCGGTAACGCACTTGCAGCGGCTGTAAAATCTCACCTTCAATCTGCAAATAGCCATTACCTGGCAACAGGTAACGGCCGGGGCCTGTGATCGTCAAATCCAAATCTACCGGTGCCTGCAGCCAGACATCAGCCAACCAATACACACGTTGCTGACTGCGCCACAGCGCACCGTTGTGCAAACGCCAGATCGGCTGCGCATCGACCTGCGCATCACGCAAGCTATCCCAACCGACCCAATGCGCAGTGTCAGGCAACAAAGTTAAGGGTGCCAGCCAATAGCGTAGAAGGTTTTTTTGGCGCAGCACACTGAGCTCACGCAATACATCCAGACTTATACAAGGCACATTCAACCAAGCCAAAGCCGGCTCAATCTGCGCTCGCTGCAAGTCTTGCGCAGCCAGCTCATCAAGCAATTCTTGTGCTTCACCCATATGCTGAGCAGTGCGCTGCATACTCTGCTGCATCTGCGGCCAGCGCGCCTTTAACGCAGGCACCACCTGATGACGTAAATAATTGCGATCAAAATCATCGGCGCCATTACTAGGGTCTTCCACCCATTGCAACTGGTGCTGCTGTGCATACTCAAGTATGTGTTGCTGACTGATACCCAATAACGGCCGTAATACTTGCCCACAGGACAAAGCTCGCGTGAGCGGAATACCACGCAAACCAGCCACGCCCGTACCGCGCATCAAACGAAATAATAAGGTTTCTATCTGATCATCCTGATGCTGTGCCATCAGCAAGACTTCATCCGCATCAAGCTGCTCAACAAATGCTGCATAACGCGCAGTACGCGCCGCCTGCTCCACACTCGCAGTAGCTGCTACGGCTACACTGACAATACTCAACGGTACCTGCAGCTCATCACACACGCGCTGACAATGTACCGGCCAAGCCTCAGCAGCCTCTTGTAAACCATGATGAATATAGATTGCACGCAAGGGAGGTAAACAATGGCTTTGAGCTAAGCGCGCCATAGCATGCAGCAAGACGGTGGAATCCATACCGCCTGAAAAGGCGACACACACAGCAGAAGCAGTACGCCACGGCTGCAGTGCAGTCAGAATTTTGTCTTCAATACTTAGCATAGGATACAGCCTTGCAATACAGGCTGTAATGCGCACCCCAACAGAACATCAGGGTGCGCGATTCGAGCAAACTCAAGCAATTAAGCGATACCAAAACCCATTAGCTTCTCATAACGCTGCGCCAACAACTCATCTGTATCTAACGTTTGCAGCTCTGCCAATTGCGCAGTTAAGGTTGCACGAATGGATTCAACAGTGGTTAGTACATCACGGTGCGCACCGCCCAAAGGTTCGTTAATCACGTGATCAACAATCTTCAAGCCTTGTAAGCGCTCAGCAGTAATACCCATAGCTTCTGCCGCTTCAGGCGCTTTCTCTGAAGTCTTCCATAAAATAGAAGCACAACCTTCAGGAGAAATCACTGCATAGGTCGAGTACTGCAACATATTAAGGCGGTCACACACACCAATCGCCAACGCACCACCTGAACCACCCTCACCGATCACGGTAGAGATAATAGGGGTTTTCAGACGTGACATCACACGCAAGTTCCAAGCAATGGCTTCACTCTGACCGCGCTCTTCTGCATCAATACCTGGATAAGCACCTGGCGTATCAATAAAAGTGAAGATCGGCATTTTAAAACGCTCTGCCATTTCCATTAAACGACAGGCTTTACGATAACCTTCAGGGCGTGGCATACCGAAGTTGCGTCGCACCTTCTCACGCACTTCACGACCTTTCTGATGACCAATCACCATCACTGGCTGACCATTAAAGCGTGCAATACCGCACACTAATGCGGCGTCATCGGAAAAGTGACGGTCGCCATGCAACTCTTCAAATTCAGTGAACAAATGCTCAATATAATCCAGCGTATAAGGACGCTGTGGGTGACGCGCCATTCGCGCAATTTGCCAACTGGTTAAGTTAGTAAAAATACTCTTAGTTAACGAGTCACTCTTACCTTTAAGGCGTGAGATTTCTTCACCAATGTTTAAGTCATTGTCATTGCCTACCAAACGTAACTCTTCAATTTTCGCCTGAAGATCGGCAATGGGCTGTTCAAAATCCAAAAAACTAGGGTTCATCCGGGGCATCCATTTTTCTGTTACGGCGGTTAGGCCGTGCTGCAATGTTTAAGATTTACGCAACATCTAGCGCATAAATCACCAAATAGTCTGTCCAGTAGAGACTTTAAGCCTCGACGCCATTTTGGCGCTCTGATACTAGCCACTTTTACACTAACGATAATGCAAAAAGACGTTATCACGACCCAACAGGTCACGTAATCCTTGAATTAGGTCATCCGTTGGCTCGATTTTCCACTGTTCTGAAAACTCAAGTAAGGCCCGGGCTGACGGCGCGCTGTACTGCATAGTCAACGGGCACTCACCTTTATACTGTAATAATAAGGCTTTTAACTGGGCTAAGTTGCCACGACTTAAGTCGGTAGCCGCAACATTTAAGCGTAAACTTTGCGCCAAACTGGTGCGAGCTTCCTCTAAGCTCATCACGCGCTTAGCACGCAAACGCAAGCCACCAGAGAAATCATCATGACTGACCTCGCCCTCGACCACAACCAATGCATCGGTTTGCAATAAAGATTGCGCCTGATTAAAAGCATCGGCAAATAACGACGCCTCAATGCGTGCAGAGCGATCATCCAGGGTAATAAACCCCATTTTATCGCCCTTTTTATTACGCATTACGCGCAGATTGATAATTAAACCTGCCACTGTTTGCGTGTCGCGTGCCGGCCTTAAATCAATAATACGCTGGCGAGCAAAACGACGCACTTCACCCTCATACTCATCAATGGGATGTCCAGTCAAATACAAGCCCAAAGTATCTTTTTCGCCTTTCAAGCGCTCTTTAAGTGTCAGTTCGCGCGCATCGCGATACTGCGCATAAAGATCCACGTCCTGCTCAGAAAGAATATCGCCAAACAGATCCATATGCCCACTATCACGGTTACGCGCAGCTTGATCAGCGGTCTGAATCGCTTCTTCCATTGCCTCCAAGAGCACTGCGCGGTTACGGTCAATACCGGCCTGATACTCATCCACCTGATCAGAGAAGTACGGTCCGATGCGATCTAAAGCACCACTGCGCACCAATGCATACAAGGTGCGCTTATTAATGCGCTTCATATCCATACGCGCACAAAAATCAAATAAATCTTTAAAGGGTTGGCCAGCACGCGCACTGACAATCGCTTCCACAGGGCCTTCACCGACACCTTTAATCGCACCTAAGCCATACACCACATGACCGTCATTGTTCACGGTAAATTTGTAGTCAGACTGATTCACATCCGGCGCCATAATGCGCAACTTCATATTGCGACACTCTTCCACCAGAATAACCACCTTATCGGTGTTATCCATATCGGCCGACAATACTGCCGCCATAAACTGTGGTGGATAATGCTGCTTAAGCCAAGCCGTCTGGTAGGACACTAAACCATAAGCTGCGGAGTGCGACTTGTTAAAGCCATAACCCGCAAACTTCTCTACCAGATCAAAGATATTACCTGAGAGGTTTTCATCGATATCATTTTGACTGCAACCGGCAATAAAACCACCGCGCTGCTTGGCCATTTCTTCAGGCTGCTTTTTACCCATGGCACGGCGCAACATATCCGCCTCACCCAATGAGTAACCCGCCATCACCTGCGCAATCTGCATCACCTGCTCTTGATACAAGATAATGCCGTACGTCGGCTCAAGCACAGGTTCTAATCCTGCGTATTGATAATCAGGGTGCGGGTAAGCCAGTTCAGCACGGCCGTGCTTACGATTGATAAAGTCATCGACCATGCCTGACTGCAAAGGACCCGGACGAAACAAGGCTACCAGAGCAATCAAGTCTTCTAAGCAGTCAGGTTTGAGCTTTTTAATCAGCTCTTTCATCCCGCGCGACTCAAGCTGGAACACCGCGGTGGTTTCCGCACGCTGTAGCATCTGATAAGTGGGTTTATCATCCAGCGGGATAAAGTCGATATCCAGTGGTGGCTCATCAATCTTAGCGCGATCGCGGTTAATGTTTTCCAGCGCCCACTTGATAATGGTTAGAGTTCGCAGGCCCAAGAAGTCAAACTTCACTAGACCGGCGGCTTCCACATCATCTTTATCGAACTGAGTCACTAAGCCACTGCCGTCCTCATCACAAGAGACCGGTGAGAAGTCCGTCAGCTTAGTCGGTGCAATCACTACACCACCGGCGTGCTTACCGGTACCACGAGTGATACCTTCGAGCTTGAGCGCCATCTCCCAAATTTCAGCTGCTTCTTCGTCAACCTTTAAAAAGTCGCGCAAAGCCTCTTCTGCATCAAAGGCTTTGCCCAAGGTCATGCCCGGTTCAAACGGGATCATTTTGGAGAGGCGATCCGCCAAACCATAAGCCTTGCCCTGCACCCGCGCCACATCGCGCACTACAGCTTTGGCCGCCATAGTACCGAAAGTAATAATCTGGCTGACCGCTTCGCGACCGTACAAATCGGCGACGTAATCAATCACCCGATCACGGCCATCCATGCAAAAGTCGACGTCAAAGTCAGGCATCGAGACGCGCTCGGGGTTAAGGAAGCGCTCAAACAGCAAGTCATACAACAGCGGATCAATGTTGGTAATATGCAGCACATAGGCCACTAAACTACCAGCACCCGATCCACGGCCTGGGCCTACCGGCACACCGTTATTTTTCGCCCAGCGGATAAAGTCCATCACGATCAAGAAATAACCAGGGAAACCCATCTGGTTAATAATATCCAACTCAAAAGTCAGGCGATCGTCATACACTTTGCGCTTGGCATCATAGTCTGGCGTATCTTTGGGCAAGGTCACTGACAAGCGCTCTTCCAAACCCTCAAATGACACTTGATTGAGGTACTCGCCAATGCTCATGCCTTCTGGCACTGGAAAGTCAGGCAAGAAGTGCGTACCCAACTGCACTTCAATATTGCAGCGCTTAGCAATCTCAACACTGTTGCTTAAGGCTTCGGGCACATCAGCAAATAACTCCGCCATTTGTTCAGGCGTTTTTAAATACTGCTGATCCGAATACGTACGGGCGCGACGCGGATCATCCAGCGCTCGCCCCTCACCAATACAGACACGAGTTTCATGCGCTTCAAAATCTTCTTGCTTGATAAAACGCACATCGTTGGTCGCCACAACCGGCACACCGGCACGCGCCGCTAAATCAACAGCAGCATGCACATGCTCTTCATCATTAGGACGCTGAGTACGCTGCAACTCGAGATAAAAAGCATCCGGAAAAACACTTTGCCATTCACTCAACAGTTGCTGTGCTTTGGTCATTTCACCGGCCAACAGCGCGAGCCCAATCTCACCTTCTTTAGCGCCCGATAAAGCAATCAGCCCTTGCGCAAACTCTTTAACCCAGTCACGCTCAATCACCACTAAACCGTGGCGCTGGCCCTGGGTAAAACCTCGTGAAATCAGCTCAGTGAGATTGCGATAACCTTGCGGTGTCATCACCAGCAAAGTCATACGCGTTAAAGGTCCCTCTTCTTCAGCGCTGGCCAGCCAAATATCCGCACCACAGATGGGTTTAACGCCTCCGCGCTGCGCATTGGTATAGAACTTCACCAAAGAACTCATATTACTTTGGTCAGTTACCGCCACCGCCGGCATGCCTGCGTCACTTACCGCTTTAATCAAAGGTTTGATGCGCACTAAGCCATCAACCAATGAAAACTCGCTGTGTACATGCAAATGAACAAATGATGCGGACATGAAGAACCTTTTCTCAACCAACAAACAACAACTGAAGCGCGTTAAGCAGCCTGATCTTTATTGCGTCAGGCGCAGTAACGCTTCGCGGTATTTATCCGCTGTTTTTTGTGCCACATCCAGCGGAATAGCCGGTGCTGGGGCCTCTTTATTCCAGCCACTGTTTTCTAACCAGTCACGTACAAACTGCTTATCAAAACTAGGAGGATTACTGCCCACCTGATAGCTGTCTGCAGGCCAGAAACGGCTTGAGTCAGGTGTCAAGACCTCATCCATTAAAGTCAGAGTGCCGTCAGCATCCAAACCAAACTCAAACTTAGTATCAGCAATAATAATGCCGCGCGTTGCCGCATACTCAACCGCTGCTTTATACAGAGCAATAGAAACATCACGCACTTGCGCCGCTAAATCATCACCGATAATGGCTGCACACTGCGCAAAGCTGATATTTTCATCGTGATCGCCCACTTCAGCTTTAGTCGAGGGGGTAAAGATAGGCTCAGGCAGCTTTTGTGCTTCTTGCAAGCCTGCAGGCAACTCAATGCCACACACAGTACCGCTACGCTGATATTCCTTCCAGCCTGAACCCACTAAGTAACCGCGCACAATCGCCTCAACAGCAACAGGCTTGAGACGCTTAGCAACAACGGCACGCCCTGCAACTAAAGGTAACTCTTGCGGACTGACCACGTCAGCCACCTGATCACCGGTAAAGTGATTGGGAATAATGTGCTCAAGCTTCTCAAACCAGAAATTGGAAATCTCGGTGAGGATTTTGCCTTTTTCTGGAATCGGTTGTTCTAAAATCACATCAAAAGCCGAAAGACGGTCACTGGCGACCATCAGCATACGCTGGGCATCAATTTCATACAGATCACGTACTTTGCCTGAATATAATTTCTTCAGGCTCAGCTGAGGCTGGTTGCTCATGGCAAAAATCCTAATATTGGAAACGCAGCAGGCGAAATCTAAGTTTCGCCTGCTCGATCATGGTTGGGACAATGGTTTAATCTAAATGTGTACGTATTTTTTCTAAGATACGCTCAGTCACATCAGCAGAAGCCAAGCTTTCAAGCTCACGCTCAACGCTGACGAACACCTGCTGATTAATGGCTGTTAAACGCAAAATATAGCGCTCGCCACTGTCTTGCTCAGGGGCTTTCTTACTTGAACTGAATAAGCGCTTAAAGAACCCAGGCTTGCTCTGCTCAGCAGTTTTAGCTAAATCAATATAGTACAAACCGGTGCTACGATTGAGGTCATCCACCGCAATATTAGCCGCACTTAAAGCACGTCCAACACTCGACCAAGCACGGTCAAAGCTGGCATCCAGACGTAAGGCTTTAAGGCCATTACCGCTATCAACCACGACTACACGCTTAGGTGTGTCATAGGTTTTGCTGGCCAGCAAGGAAAAGGAATCACCTTTCTCATTGCTTTTTGCCAAGTATTGATTTAACTCACCTAACAAGCTTTCAGCGACAGCACCTGTGGTTTTACTGTCAGTCCAGACTGCATCTGATGGCGCTTGCAGGCTGCGCTGGGCTTGATAGATAAACACTTCACTGGTGTTGCGCTGTACACCGGGATCAATACGCACGCGAAAGCGCATATTGATATCACTCGGTGGCGTACCCCACACTTGGCGCACTAAGCTGGTATTGAGCTCGCTCGGTGCTTGCCACTGTGTCACAAACTCACCGATATGCGGACGCTCGTCAGCAATTTTAAACCCATTGCTTTCAAAAAACTGCTGCGCAACCGGCCACACTTGCGCGGGAATACGCTGCGCAACAATCCAGCTCAACTGATCACTTTTTTGCAGGTTAAAGTCACCCAGCAGTCCTTCAGTAGGTAATGGCTGCGGGCGTGGTACTTTATAATCTTCAGCGGTCTGAGCAGAAGCGATACGGTGTGGAATCGGCAATAAAGGATCCAGATGTTTGACTTTTGCACCATCAGGCAACTGCATTGCAGGAGTCGAACGCGCATCTAGATAGTCACCACCGCGGTCACGAAAATAACCTTTATCGCCCCATAACATTCCACAGCCTGTTAGGCTGCTAGCAGAGACTGCTAACAAACATATTCCAGCAAATCGCTTCATGCGTTTTAAAACCTCAGATTAATTCAAAATACCGGACTGACGCATGGCCTGGCGTAAAGTGTCATGGTATTGCTCACTGAACCACGTCAGCGGCAAGCGAATACCAGCTTGAATCAAGCCCATCTCATACAGCGCCCATTTCACTGGGATTGGATTGGCTTCTAAAAACAAATTCTCATGCAAAGGCATCAAACGATCATTTAATGCTTTAGCTGCAGCCGCCTCACCGCTCATAGCTAACTTACACAACTCACTCATTTCACGTGGTGCAATATTAGCGGTGACCGAAATATTACCTTTACCGCCAGCAAGCATCAGCTCATAAGCGGTGGCGTCATCACCTGAATACACGAAGAAATCACTGGCAACACGCGCGATAATATCTTTTGCACGAGCAATATCACCTGTGGCTTCTTTGATACCAATAATATTAGGTATGACCGACAGGCGCACAACAGTATCAGCCAACATATCGCACACCGTGCGCCCTGGCACGTTATACAAAATCTGCGGAATATCGACCGCTTCAGCAATATGTTTAAAGTGCTGATAGAGGCCTTCTTGAGTCGGTTTATTATAGTACGGCGTCACTAACAAACACGCATCAGCACCAACACTTTTTGCATTACGCGTCAGTTCTACAGCTTCGCGAGTACAGTTTGCACCGGTACCTGCAATCACTGGGATACGGCCATTAACTTGCTCAACCACACGACGGATCACTTCAACATGCTCCGCAACGTTTAAAGTTGCAGACTCACCCGAGGTACCCACAACCACTAAAGCATCAGTACCTTCTTTTAGGTGAAAGTCCACCAACTGAGTCAATGCGTGCCAATCAAGTGCGCCTTGCGCATCCATGGGCGTGACTATTGCGACCATACTGCCCGAAATCATGCAACCGCTCCTGCAAAATAAAAATAGAAATATCAGAGATCGGTAATGTTACTGATGCCTTTGAGCTTGCACAAGCACTGCTCGCGTCTTTGAGCATTCCACTTACCCCTTCTTTTGGTTACTCTAGTGCGCTTAGCGGCGTAAAATACGCCACAATTAACTTTCTGGGATGCTGAATGTCTGTACTACCCTTACCTGAACAATATGTACTTATCAGTGCCATGGGACGCGATCCTCTTGAATTGACTAACGTCATTTGCCGATCCTGCCAAGAAAACCGTTGCTCGGTGGTCAGCAGTCGCTTAACTCGTCACGGCAAATACAGTGTATTAACTGTACAAGCTGGCGGCACCTGGGACGCTCTAGCGCGCCTAGAAAGCTCGTTACCCTTGCTGGCTAAGCGTCATGATTTACAGTTGACCCACACACGCAGTGAGGATGAGCAGACTCGTCCACAAGCCCTACCTTATATTGTCTATGTCAGTGCTTTGTACCAGCCGGATATTTTGGCAGAGTTATGCCAGTTCTTTGCTGACAACCAGATTGGCCTTGAAAATATCACCTACGATACTTATCAAGCACCGCAAACTGATACCACCATGCTCAACGCCACTATTACTGTGACGCTACTGGCTTCAACGCAAATCAATTGGTTGCGTGATCAGTTTTTAGACTTTGCCGATGCCCTCAACTTAGATGCGCTAATCGAGCCATGGCGCCCACAAACACCTTAAGCCTGAGGATCTATAATGCTTAACCAACCGATCGATAACTTTACGGCTGCAGCGACCAGTGACACCACAGTGGAACTGGCAAAGCTAGCTGGACAGCAAGTGGTATTGTATTTTTACCCTAAAGACAATACCCCAGGCTGCACTACTGAAAGCCAAGATTTTCGTGACTTACACGAACAATTTAGCGCTGCCAACACTCTGATTTTTGGTGTGTCACGCGATACGCTACGCGTGCACGAAAACTTCAAAGCTAAGCACAGCTTCCCCTTTGAATTAATCAGCGACGGTGAAGAAGCACTGTGTAAACAGTTTGATGTGATTAAACTGAAAAAACTCTACGGCAAAGAGCACTTAGGCATTGAGCGCAGCACTTTCTTAATTGATAGCAGCGGTGTCTTACGCCACGAATGGCGCAAAGTTAAAGTCGCAGGCCACGCAGCAGAAGTTTTAGCCGCAGCACAAGCTCTGAACGCTGGTAACTAAGCCTGCGTTAGCACTCTTTACGTAACCAATAGGTATACACAGTCTGCTCAAGCGTTTCATGCAGCAGACTGTGCCCAGCAAGCTTAGCAAACGAGCGAAAATCACGTTGCGAGCCGGCGTCAGTGGCCAGCACCTTGAGTACACTACCAATAGGCAGCTCATTCAGAGCCAATTTAGCTTTTAATAATGGCATTGGACAAGCCAAGCCTCGGGCATCCACTTCAGCTGCATGCTGCATGTTTATGTCACTCATAAAAAACACCACCTTAATCTACGAACATTGCGCCAAACATTGTGTCTAAACGCCACGCACAGCTATTTCTACTGTTGGGCTTGCTCACTTATCGCGCGCATTGTAGCGTATACCCCTGCTTATCCTGCAAAGAGAGTGCTATGACCTTGTTACGCCCTGCTCTACTAGCGCTGGCTTGTCTGTTTACTCAGCCTGTTTTAGCCTTTGATTTGCCTTCATTAGGCGACTCAAGCTCTGCCATTATTTCTCCAGAACAAGAGCACCAGCTCGGACGCGCCTGGTTAAGTATTTTGCGCGGCCAAGTACGTCAACTCGAAGACCCACTGCTCAAGGATTATGTTGAGTCCAGCGTGTACCGCTTAGCTGAAACCAGCCAGCTTAACGATCGACGCCTTGAGTTTATTTTACTGGCCAGCCCGCAACTGAACGCCTTTGCTGCACCGGGTGGCATTGTCGGCGTCAACGGCGGTTTACTGCTACATGCGCACACCGAAGCAGAGTACGCCTCAGTCATGGCACACGAACTGGCGCACTTATCGCAACGTCACTTTGCTCGAGGCTTAGAAGCACAAAAGCGCCTGCAAGTACCCTTAATGGCGGCCATGTTGGCCGGTGTGATTGCTGCAGCGGCTGGCGGTGGTGATTTAGGCATAGCCGCTATTGCCTCAACCCAGGCCGCAGCAATTCAAGAGCAGCGACGTTTCTCTAGGCAAAACGAGCAAGAAGCCGACCGCATTGGCATCTTAAATTTATCTAAAGCGGGCTTTGATCCACGCGCCATGCCCAGTATGTTTGAGCGCCTGATGCGCCAATACCGTTACGACCGTATGCCACCAGAATTTTTGTTAACCCACCCCGTGTCCGAATCGCGTATTGCCGATACCCGCAACCGCGCCGAGCAATATGATGGCAAAGGCATTGTCGACAGCCTCTATTACCAACTGATCCGCGCACGTGTACAACTGACTTTTGAAGACACACCAGGCTTAGCTTTGAAGCGTTTTCGCAGTATGCTCACCGATGACCCTAGCCTTGATGCCGCGCGCTATGGTTTAGTTCTAGCCTTAATTCGCAGCAGTAAGCTCGATGAAGCGCAGAGCAACTTAGATGTCTTATTAGACAAAGTGCCCAATAGCATTATTTACAACTTAGCCGCGATTGATATCAACCTTAGCCGCAGTCAGTTTGCCCAAGCCAATAAACGCGTCGATGCATTACTGCAGCGCAACCCCAATAATTTTCCGTTGCGCAAGGCTAAATATGAAATACAGCTCAAGCAAAAAGATATTGCTGGCGCTGAAAAAACCATCAATCAGATCCTTAAGCAACGCCCTAACGATCCAGATATTTGGTTTGAAGTGGCTGAAGTACGTGGTTTAGCCAATGATATTATTGGTTTGCATGAGGCGCGCGCTGAGTTTTTCTCACGGGTGGGTGATTACACCCAGGCCATTGAGCAGCTCGATTACGCGAAGAAACGCGCGAACAATAACTTTCCACGCGCTGCACGTATTGATGCACGCCAGCAAGTGCTGATCAAGGAAGAACAGGCCATTAAGAAGATGCTCAACTAATCTTTTATAAGCGCTCTAAGCTGCGGCTCAGTTACTGAGACCTCAGCTTGCATTGATTCAGGATTGTATTGTGCAAACAGCAATTGACTGAGCAATACAGCATTAGAAAAGTCAGCGCCATGCTCGTCACTTAAATACTCAGGATCGTAACGCTGTAGGCAGCCCTCACCTAGCGTAGGTAAAGGCTGCGCAGTCGCGTGCTGCATTGATTGTAACTCGTCATCATCATGCATAAAGCACCAAAGCATGCTGCCCTATCAAACTAGAGTCTTAGTCAAAGACCACGGTTTTATTATCATGAATAATGACACGATCCTGCAGGTGATAGCGCAGGCCGCGCGCCAGTGCCATTTTCTCAACATCTTTACCGTTACGTACCATATCTTCCACGCTGTCACGATGACTGACGCGCACCACGTCTTGCTCGATAATGGGCCCAGCATCTAAATCTTCAGTGACATAGTGACAGGTGGCACCAATCAGTTTTACGCCACGCAATGCGGCCTGATGATAAGGCTTAGCACCGATAAAAGAAGGCAAGAAACTGTGGTGAATATTAATCACCCGACCACGATACTTCTCACATAAATCCGGCGGCAAAATTTGCATATAACGCGCCAGTACCACGCAGTCCGCAGCATGCTCATCGATCAAGCGACTGACTTCAGCAAAGGCCACTTCTTTGTTCTTCGGGTCAACTGGCACATGGTAAAAAGGGATACCGTGCCACTCAACCATACTGCGCAAGTCATCATGGTTAGCAATCACACAAGGAATCTCACAGTCCAATTCATTACGATGCCAGCGGTGCAGTAAATCTGCCAAACAATGCGACTCGCGACTGGCCATCAGTACAACACGCTTTTTGACGTCGGAGTCATTCACACTCCAGGTCATTGAGAACTCGTTAGCAATCGGCGTAAATGCCTGTTTAAAACCTTCCAAATCAAAAGGTAATGATTCTGCGCGAATTTCATGACGCATAAAGAACCAACCACTGTGCACATCAGAGTGATGACTCGCCTGATGAATCCAACCATTATAGGTCGCAAGAAAGTTACTCACTTTAGCAACAATACCGACTCGGTCTGGACAAGCAATAATAAGGCGAAACGTGCGCATGCAAAACTCCACAAACAAAGAATCTTATGAATAATAATCTATACGCTCATTCTACCGCCATGTGGCAGCTGAGTCAGCAAACAATCCCCACGGCGCCAGACTAAACCAGATCCTCATCGCCAGCCATTTCCCACTGCATTCAAGTTCTGCACATTAGATGATCATCATTTATATAAAAAAACATAAAGCCTGTGATGTTAAATACAAACTTCATAAGTGCGAACCGAGCCAAGTAAAAAATTAAAAACCACTCTTTATTGAACTTTCCCACAACACTTAAACTTAACATCCATTTACAATTGATATTCTTTACATAATCGATGCATAGGTTTATGATCCATGACTATTAAGGGATCACAAATATAGTGTCTAGCTATTTTTGTGCATACTGGAGTTTTATAGAGTTTCACTGGCTTACTAGTGACTACGGACGTGCTCAACAATCCTTAATTTATAAATAAACACTCACTAATAGGATTTTCCAAATGTCATTGATTAATGAATTTCGCGAAACTAAAGAACGCATTAAAGAGCTTGAGAATCGTTTAGCTAGCTTGTCACAAGACAGCAAACTAAAAAAAGAACTTGAGTTTGAAGAAAAACTACGCGCTTTAATGGCTGAATATAATAAGTCTTTACGCGACATCACTGTCATTATTGATCCACAGTCAACACGTGATGGCGCTAACAAAGTGACTCGTACACGCAGCCCACGCAAAACCAAACGTTACAACAACCCACACAACGGCGAAGTGATTGAAACTAAAGGTGGCAATCACAAAACTCTAAAAGAGTGGAAAGCTAAATGGGGTGGTGACACTGTAGAATCTTGGGTTACTTTGCTTGACTGATATTGAGCTTTAAATCATTGAGCTCGTAATAGCACAATGACATCAACGCCCTACTCTAAGTAGGGCGTTTTTGTATCTCTTGAAAAGATCAGTCCAACTCTTAACTAAAGCTTAAATTTTTGTTGAACTTTGCGCACATGCTCATACCATGCTTGTACCGCAGGAAGTGCTTGTTGTTCTGCAGTTAACTGCGCATAGGCAACCAAGTAGTCGGCAATCAGTAATGGCGCTCCAAGCTGCTCACCACTTAATCGTTCACGACAAAACTGCTGCCATTGCACCCGCTCTTCTTCACTTAAAGTATCTGGGTAATTACGCGCACGATAACGAAAGAGTAAAGGCGCTAAACGCATATCATCAAAGGGCCAACGCTCGGGCTGTAAGTTGTCAGGCTCCGCACGACGTACTTGCTCACACAGCTTGCGATCTCGCGGACCTAAAAAGCTGCCATACAACTGCTGCTCTGGATCTTGCTCGGCAAACTCTCGTTCATCTTGATACACACTGCCAAGCTTATCTTGCCACTGCGCTTGTGTGTCTTTAAGCAACTGTGCGTTAGCCTGCCAAAGCTGATGATCAAAGTTTAAGCGCTGAGTATCTTCATCACGCAAGACGGCCATTGGCGCAATAACTGGGCTTTTATTAATATGAATCAACTTTAACGGCACAGCGAGCTCACCCTCAGCCAGCTCATCATGGCGAGTATACAAACGCGCTTTCAGTGTCTGCGCATCCAGCTCCAATAATGGCGCGACATTGGCATGCAAATCACAGACAATCAACGCATTAGGGTTGCTAGGATGCCAAGCCAAAGGCAAAACAGGCGCTAAGCAATGACGTTCAACGGGAAACATACCCGACACATGCAACATAGGCTGCAGCAAACGAATACGCTCTTGCACCGCGCTTTTACGTCGTAAACCATATAAGTAGTTAAACAACTTAGGCTGACGCTCACGCAATAAACGCGCTACAGCAATGGTTGCACGCACATCAGCTAAAGCATCATGGGCTTGACCGTGATCAATCTGATTGGCTGCCGTAAAACTCTCCAGTTTAAAGCTGATCCTGCCTTCATGCTCAGGCCACTGAATACCTTCAGGACGCAACGCCCAGGTACAACGCAACACATCGATTAAATCCCAGCGACTGTTACCACCTTGCCACTCACGCGCATAAGGGTCGTAAAAATTACGATACAAAGTGGCACGGGTCATTTCATCATCAAAACGTAGATTGTTAAAGCCGGCAGTACAGGTCTGCGGCTGGATCATCTGCTGATGCAACTTATCAATAAACTCAACTTCAAATAGCCCTTGCTGCTCAAGCACTTCAGGACCAATGCCTGTGACCAGCGTTGCCATGGGATGTGGCAAAATATCATCCGCTAATTTACAAAAAATATTGAGCGGCTCACCTATCTCTTCCAGCTCAGCATTGGTGCGAATACCAGCAACCTGCATGGGCCGATCACTGTGCGGCTGAATCCCTGTGGTTTCAAAGTCATACCAAAAAATACTGTCTGTCATTGTGTAAACTCCTCAACTACAGTGTCATTACAAAATAATGCTCTACACTTTATCTACTCAACCGCCTTAGCCAGCTCAGTATCAATACAATAAAGACGGCTCTTATGATCTGGCGCAAAGGGTACACAGCACACAACACAGTTGCACCTTTAAGCTCAATGGGTATTCACTATAGACTCTCAATTTAAATCTGCAGGACGCTAGGCTAGCGAACACCTCACCTATGTATATTTCAACTGTATTGAGTGTAACGGGCTTATTTTGATCAATTTTTTTTACCGATGCCTGAGCATTGCCCTGTGTTTATGCCTGACGACTCATATCCTGGCAGCCACGCCACAGCAAACAGTTTTAACCAACAGAGCGCAGACTGAATTGCCAGCGGATGCGCCGCGCCTACTTAAACAAATGCTCAACAGTGAGCAAGCACAGCACAGCATCAAAATTATTTTAGCTGAGCAGGCCAACGCACCAAAACACGACCACTCTCTGTCAAGCGCAGCGCAGAGTATGGCTGCTTTTTTACAGGCCCAAGAAATTAACGCAGTTATCCGCAAAGATATCAGCCAACTCGCGGCACCGAGCAGTGGCCTACACACCTTAGTTTTACTCAGTGATGACGCAGATTTTATTGCACAGCATCAACAAGAATTGCTGACTTGGGTCAGCGCCGGCGGGCATTTGATCGTCTCGGCGGCGCAACAACACCGCAACGGGTCTGCACCTTCTTTATTACAGGTCTTAAATATCAGTCGACAGCCGACAACTGCCCATCATGCCCAAGATAACAGCGCAACAACGCCAATCCCATTTTTGGCAACGGCAGACACACCCTCCCTGACACGCTTATATTTAGAAAACGAGCAATCACCTGCTTACTTAGCATTCAGCAACAACTACCACTTAGAAGATCATGGCAACCGTGCACATGCCTGGGCTAACAGTGACAAGGGCACTCATCTACTGCAGTTACTCCACGGTGCGGGCCTCATCACCTTACTGAGCGATCTACAATTGTGGCACACGCCAGCAATCAGCCAATACGATCATGCTTGGTTACTCTGGTATTTAAGCCAAGACACTGAGGTCACGCTACTCACCCCCCCAACAAGCCTCATACAGCAGAGTACTGGCTGGCCAAAACACACCGCACTCTACAGCTTACTAATACTGCTACTGGGCGCAGCCGAGTACCTCAGACGACGCGTTACAGCATCGCGCGCACCTCACTTGAGCACTCATTCGTTAAGCATAGCGCAAGTGCAGGCACTAAAAAAACTCAGCTCCAGTGGGCAGCGCAATCTGATATTGACATTACAAAAAGAGATTCAACAACGCGCACAGCAACACCAACCGGCATTTGCTGATGCGCTGGTCGCTGAGCAGTGGCGGCTGTTAGCTCAACTCAGCGGCTTACCACTCAGCTTTATCGCTCGCTGCATGCAGCCGCCCACAGCAGAAACCCTGCGTATCCAAGTGCTGGCACAACAGATTGCCCATTTGCGCCAGCTTATAAACACCCTGCAACGCCATACCTAAGAGTAGATCTGCGGCACCGCGAGCTATACATAAAATAAAAACAGGTTGATACTCCATCAGATCAATTTTAACCCTACACTAAGCAGCTATACTCTTAACATCAGTCAGCCTAAAACCTATTTGCAACACTGTGCTATCGTGCTTAAGTCTTGCGGTATATCTTGTTCACTAAGGAGTTTCACCATGAATTTGCAGCAGCTTTTAGTGGTCATTGACCCAACATCAAAAGATTCCCAACCCTCACTCGAGCGTGCTAGATGGATTGCTAACCGCTCAAAATCAGCCATTGAACTGCTGCTATGTGAATACAATTCAGCACTGGAAGGCGGCTATTTTTTTGATGGCGCAGCGCAAAATAAAGCCCGTGACGCCTTGCTGGAAAACCGCAGAGAATGGCTCGAGCAACTGGCCCAACCTTTACGTGATGAAGGGCTACAAGTGAGTGTTGAAGTGCGCTGGGGTAAACCTTTACACAGCATGATTTTACAGCGTATTGATGAGCTCAAACCTGATCTTGTGTTACGCAATGGCACCTCACATAATTTGCTACAGCGCTTATTTTTCAATAACACCTCTTGGCAATTGATTCGCCAATGCCCAGTACCTTTATGGTTAGTACGTGACGGCGAATGGGCCGGCAAACGTATTTGTGCAGCACTCGACCCCGTCCACAGCTCAGATAATAGCGCAGCACTGGATCACAGCTTAATACAAGCAACGACCTATTTAGCTCAGACTCTGGGCTTTGAAGCAGACTATCTACACAGTTATGCACCGCTGCCACGTACTATGGTTTTTGATGCTGAATTGGTCGCCGCGTATGACAAGTACGTCGCGCGTAGCGCCAAACAACACTTAGATGCCTTTGAAAAACTGATGGTCAACTACCCCGTTGAAAAAGCTAACCGCCACTTATTGGAAGGCTTCCCAGAAGACAGTATCCCTGAATTCATTAAAAGTCGCGGTATCGACGTTTTAGTGATGGGTGCAGTTTCACGCAGTAATTTAGAAAACGCTCTGATTGGTAATACTGCAGAGCGCGTTTTAGAGGCTGTGCAAACCGACTTATTAGTGATTAAGCCGCAGCCTCAAGCTCAGTAATTTAGAGCGCCCTGCCGTTGTTAGCGCAACGGCAAGTTCATCATCCATGTCATCAATCTCACCGCACAGGAAATCACCACATGTCTTTGCGTCGTACAAAAATTGTTGCCACCATCGGTCCAGCCAGCAGCTCAGCTGAAGTCATTGAGCAGTTAATTCTGGCCGGCATGGATGTGGCACGCCTTAACTTTTCGCATGGTAACGCCGATGAGCATCGAGCCCGCGCGTTACAAATTCGCGACATTGCCACTCGTTTAAACCGCCATGTGGCTCTACTGGGTGACTTACAAGGCCCAAAAATCCGTATCGCACGCTTTACCGATAAAAAAATCGAACTGCAGGCTGGCGATAGCTTTCGCTTCTCTATCACTCATCCACGTGATGCGGGCACCCACGAAGTTGTAGGTATTGACTATCCTGATCTGGTGACTGACTGCGGTATCGGTGACGAGTTGCTACTCGATGATGGCCGCGTAGTGATGCAAGTAACGGGTGTTTGTGCTGATGCACTGGATTGCCGCGTGACTATTGGCGGTCCACTTTCTGACAACAAAGGTATCAACCGTCGTGGCGGTGGCTTAACCGCACCGGCTTTAACCGAAAAAGATAAACACGACATTCGTTTAGCTGCCGAGTTGGACTTGGATTATTTAGCTGTATCCTTTCCACGCGATGCCGCAGATATGAATTTAGCCCGTCGTTTATGTGCTGAAGCCAACTGTAAGGCTTGGCTCGTAGCTAAAATTGAACGCGCTGAAGCCGTGATGAATGATGAAGCACTGGATGGCTTAATCAGCGCCAGCGATGCAGTCATGGTCGCGCGCGGTGATTTAGGTGTAGAAATTGGCGATGCTGAACTGGTCGGTATTCAAAAGAAAATCATTGCTGCTGCACGCAAGCAAAATAAAGCAGTGATTACGGCAACACAAATGATGGAGTCGATGATTCACAGCCCCATGCCCACTCGTGCAGAAGTGTCTGACGTGGCCAACGCCGCACTGGATTACACTGATGCAGTGATGCTTTCGGCAGAAACAGCAGCCGGTGAATACCCAGTACAAGCGGTCGCTGCCATGGCGCGCGTATGTTTAGGAGCAGAGAAAAATCCTATTATGCGCCGCTCGCACCACCGAATCGGCCAGCAGTTCGAGCGCTGGGATGAAAGTATTGCTTTGGCGGCGATGTATACGGCCAATCACTTTCCCGGCGTCAAAGCGATTATTGCGCTGACCGAAAGCGGTTACACACCTTTAGTGATGTCGCGAATTCGCTCGTCGATGCCCATTTATGCTTTTGCCCCCTCGCGTCAAACCCAAGCTCGTGTCGCGTTATTTAGAGGGGTGTACACCATTCCTTTCGATCCAAGCGCGACGTTTTCGACTTCAGTCAGCCAGGCTGCAGTGGACGAACTGGTCAAACGCGGTCTTGTGGAAAACGGTGACTGGGTCATTCTAACCAAAGGTGATAGTTATCATAATGTTGGTGGCACCAACACCATGAAATTGTTACACGTAGGTCATATCGTTTAAGTCATACAGCACACAAGATCCTCAAGCCATAGCCACGGCACTCGAGGATCTTGTTGCATCTTACACTGAGCTCTTAATACCTAAGGCACTTAACATCTGTTGCAGCTGTGCTTGCGGCTCACGCAGCTGTACTTGCAAGTCAGGTATCTCACGACGCACCGGATAGCTTTTACGCACTTGATCAAAAGCGCTACGACGCTGCTCGGCCCCCCCCTGCCAACTTAAACGAAATAACGCATCATCAGCACGCGGATCATAGACCGCACGGCAGACAACACGCATAGCCTCAGCCACGGGTGTGTGTGCCGCCAATTGCAGCCCCACTAAAGTTTGCGCTGGAAAACTCGCTGCAGCTTGCTCAGCGATGGCAAAGTGACGACAAAACGCTTGATAAATCTGCTCAGTACCACGGATTTTACCGTCCAAACTGTAACCAGCAATATGCGCGGTGGCGATATCGCAGCGCTGTGCTAATTCCACGTCCACTTGCGGCTCACCTTCCCAGACATCCAATACCGCACGCACATCAGTGCGCTGTGCTAAAAACGCTTTGAGTGCTTGATTATCAACTACGGCACCACGACTGGCATTGATTAACCAGCTGCCGGTTTTAAGCATCTGTAATTGCTCAGCTCCCAGTAAGTGATGGGTTGGCCACTCGCCAAGCTGGGTTAACGGGGTATGTAAACTGATCGCATCACAGCGTTGTAGCACGGTGTGCAAATCAACATAATCACCGCCTTCACGCTGCTGGCGCGGCGGATCACACACCAGTACCTGCCAACCTAAGCCGCGCAGCACCTTAACCAAGCGATCGCCCACCTGCCCCGCACCCACCACACCAAAGCAGCGCTGCGCCAACTCCACGCCATCACGCTCGGCCAGCGCCAGTAAGGAGCCCAGTACATAATCCACGACACCTCGGGCATTACAACCTGGGGCACTAGACCAACCAATCCCTTGTTGATGTAAATAATCAATATCCAAATGATCAGTACCAATGGTGCAGGTACCCACAAATTTCACCTGCGAGCCTTGCAGTAACTCAGCATCAACCTGCGTCACCGAGCGCACTAATAACACTTGTGCATCACCCAACACTTCGCGGTTTAAACTACGGCCCGCAACGCGGCGCACTGTGCCATGCGACTCAAAGACTTCCAGCATGGGGATATTTTCATCAGCCAGTATGCGCACAGATCGATCCTCTTTAAAATTGAGCTAAAACGGCAAGGTCTGTACAGCGATAAATCATAGCTACCTCACTCTAAGTGCAACATAGTAAACTATCTGTATTATAAGCGCGTGTACCTCGTACACCTCTTACATCGCTTCTTTCATTTTCCGCACTGCGCAGCATCTTTTGCTGTATAGGCTTATTTTCAGGCTTTTCTATGTCCACCCTATCTCGTTACCAACGTGTTTTTATTGAATGGCGTGCGCTATTAAAATTAGCAGTACCCATTATTATTGGGCAATTGGCCAATACCGCTATGGGCTTTGTCGATACGGTCATGGCCGGACGTGTCAGCCCCAATGATTTAGCCGCTGTGGCTCTGGGGAACTCCATGTGGGTGCCGGTTTTTTTATTGATGAGCGGTATTTTGCTAGCGACCACAGCCAAGGTATCCCATGCTTTTGGTCGCGGTGCCGAGTTGGAAATGGGCTACCTAGTGCGCCAAGCCCTGTGGCTGGGTTTTGCACTGGGCTGTGCTTTAGGTGTTGCTTTATGGAACGCAGAACCCGTATTAGCCATGATGGGTGTTGACCCTGTACTTATTGAACCGGCGATGGGCTATTTACGCGCTGTAGCCTGCGGCTTTCCTTGTGTGGCTGTGTATTTAGTCTTTCGTTGCTATAGCGATGCTTTAGGCTTAACCCGCCCTAGCATGGTGGTTGGTATTTTAGGCCTACTGCTCAATATTCCGCTCAACTATATCTTTATCAACGGCCATCTGGGCTTACCTGCCATGGGTGGCGTGGGGTGTGGTTGGGCTACAGGTTTGGTGATGTTCTTTATGATGGGCGCGATGTTCTTTTGGATACGCTGGGCGCAGTATTATAAGTCCAGTCAAATCTTTGCCCGCTTTGAGTGGCCCCATCTAGCAGCACAAAAAAGCCTACTGGCACTGGGCGTGCCGATTGGCGTCTCAGTTTTTGCCGAAGCCAGTTTGTTTTCTGTGATCGCTCTACTAATTGGTGGCTTAGGTGCCAATGTCGTGGCCGGACACCAAATCGCACTGAACTTCAGTGGCATGATGTTTATGATCCCTTACTCGCTGGCAATGGCCACCACAGTGCGTGTCGGCCAAGCTCTAGGTGCCAATCGCCCACGCGAAGCACGCTTTTCAGCTGGCGTTTCCATGGGTACTGGACTGCTGTGTGCCTGCCTCTCAGCCAGCTTTATGTTTTTACTGCGCGAACAGATTGTCAGTATTTACACTAAAGATGCAGCGGTTTTAGCGGTGGCGACGTCCTTGATTATTTACTCAGCTATTTTCCAGTTTTCTGATGCCATTCAGGTCACTGCTGCCGGTGCCTTACGTGGCTATCAAGATACACGCATTACCATGCTGATCACCTTGTTCTCTTACTGGTGTGTGGGCTTACCGATTGGCTATGCACTGGGCTTAAGCGACTACCTCGGCTTAGCACAAGGCCCCGCAGGTTTATGGCAAGGCTTAATTGTAGGGCTCAGTTGCGCTGCGGTGCTACTGGGTATGCGCCTGCATAAAATTGCGCGCCGAAGCATTTATGCCGCGCGCGATCGCAACGACAAGCTGATATCAGCATAACCAGCGCAACACCCGACTAGCGCTTGGGCAGGATGCTACCTAAGCGCTATTTATTAAAAATAAACCTCGACAGCTCTGCTATTCACAGCTTTTTTAATCTTTAACAGTCGCAAAGCCATGGCGTATGCGGCTTTAGTCAAACAATCCACAAAGCCTGTGGATAACTCTGTGTGTAACATGCTTATAGATCCTGTTAGCGGCCATTGTGCGGGGCTTTGCTACAAACTGATTGTTTTTTCACCAACGATTATAAAGCCATACAAAACAACGACTTACAAAGTCAATAGCTTATTAAGTTGTTATTAACTTAGGCTGGACTGGCCTTTAAGCAAACAACTGTATGAATGTGCACAACTTGTTTTCGAATAGTAAAAGCACAGTACATTTCAAGAGCCCAGCACAACTTTATTTAAAGTATTTTACTCGTTTGCGGGTTGACAAATTAAGAGTCAGCCCGTGAGCATAGCGATTAACGTGCTTTAACCTGCAACTCTCCTGCACTGCGCCCAACGGCCTGCCAATCAGGACGATACATCGATTCCACCTGTGCGGGCGGTATCACATACTGGCCCGGCGTCACCGCACGCGCTAAGTACAACAGGTGTCGCGTTTGTTCTGCTGGTACTGATAGCGCCGCCACATAACGATCATCACGGTACTCTTGGTGTGCGATATCAGCATTGCTCATCGCCTCTTGCCACTCACGCAGCACGCTACTGGCATCACTTAAGCTGGCTGAACTGTGCGCTAAGTTTTGATTTTCCAACTCTAAACCTGCTGGTAATAAATCCACCACCAACGCATCCGGCACAGCTTGCGTGGCACGCACGGCTAAGTGCACTAAGATCAAGTCACCACTGCGTAGATTCTCAAGCTCCAGCGCCTGACCCTGAGGCGTTAAATACTGACGTTCAATACTCAACACTGTGCCACCGGCAACTGGCGCTTGCGCAGGATAACCAGACAATTCTAAACGCTGATATAGATCGCGCTCGCTGGCGGTACTTAAACTCAAGCCCGCAGCTAATTGTTCACTACTGAGCAACTGCTGACTGCCTGCTGGCGTGATAGCTATGTGCTGTGTACCACTGCGCAACTGTGCCTGCCAGTTTGTCTCGGTACTATTGAGCTGCGCACGCGCCGCCATAAATAGGGCATTACGCTCTTGCGTGGACAAACCACTGCGCTGCTGGAGCTGGTCAGCCAAGGTAAACATGCGCTGAGCCTGCTCACTGGCGGCTAAATGATGCTCTTGCAGCAAAGCAAGAATCTGCGCTTGGTCACGCAATTCGCTGCCAAAATCAGCCATGTACAACTCATCACTGCGTTGCACATGGAGACCGGCATGCAAGGCTTGCTCAGCTTTAGGCGCATCGCCCATCCATTGCAGTGCTAAAGCTAAGTGCACTAAGGGTAAACCCGAGCGCGCTTGCTGGCGACGCTCAAACAAACTGCGTAATGCGCCCAGCGGTGCGCGCTTATCACGCGCCAGCACAAAACCAGCATACGCTTGCACAGCAAAGCGCGTGCTGTCTGGTGCTTGACTGTAATCACTGTCAATTAAGTAGCCTTCTTGCAAATAACGCAGCAAACGCTCTTGCGCGGTTTTAAGTGTCGCAGCCGGTACTGCAAAGCCTTGCTCACGCGCGCGCAGTAAAAAGTCGGTGACATAAACTGTCGCCCAATACTCTTCACTGCCTTGCGCATTCCACATCGCAAAGCTGCCGTTATAACGCTGCATCGCCACCAGACGCTCAATACCTAACTCAATCTGCGCGCGACGCTTTTCAGGGCTATCGCTACTGAGGCGCACGCCATCCAACTGCTGATCACTGATATACAAGGCTGCCATTAAACCGCTGGTAGTTTGCTCCGAACAGCCATAGGGATAAGCATCCAGTGCCCGTAAGTGTTCAGCAATATTCAAGGGTGGCCGACTGGACACACTCAACAGTGCTTCCAAGCCAGCTGATTGATAGCCAGCCAAGGCTTCAAGCGGTAATTGCCAATGCTGCTCAGCATTGATTGCAGCTTGATAACTGCGGCTTTGCGCAGGATATGGCGGACGCACACCAATAGTCCATTGACGACTCAAAGGTGCTAAATCTTCATCAGGCAACTGCATGCCCTGCACCTGCAAACTAATCTCACCAGTGCCATAACCTGCTAAAGCAGTCACTGGAATGTGCACAATTTTGCGCTGCTGTGCGGCCAATTCAACCTCAACTTGACGCGACTCTTGGGCAACAGTTAACAAACCTCGCCCTTGCAACTGCACTGTCAGGCTTTGTGCCTGCTCGGTTAAATTGTGTAAGTCCAAGGCCACTTGGCTGTGATCACCACCAGCTAAAAAGCGTGGTGCGGACAGCTCTGCTACTAAGGGCGCAGCCACTTCCAATGCCTGCTCAGCCATACCAAATTGATTGTCACTCCACACTTGTGCGGTTAAGCGCAAGCGGCCATTAAAGTCAGGGATATCAAGGGTAATCTGCGCTTCACCTTGCGCATCCAAAGTCACGGGCAGACTTTGTAAGGCCACAATATTCACCTGAGTTTGCGGACGCTGACCGCCGCCAGCTAAAGCCGCATCACCACCAAATAACATCCGCGCTAAACGTCCATGCCCAGCCTCAATCAACTGGCCATACACATCAAACTGATCCACGCTATAACCTTTGCGCGCAAAGAACTCAGCAAAGGGATCAGGCGCGGCAAAGTTGGTGATATTTAACACCCCCACATCCACCGCCGATAACAACACCTGCACCGGCCCAGTGGCGGGCTGTCCTTGATGATCTACAGCTTGTACTTTAACAGTGACCGCTTGGCTGGGGCGCATACGCTCTGGCGCTTGCAAGCTGACAGTCAGCTCGCGCTCTTGGCGCTGTAAAGGTAAATGCAACAAACCCACCGCACGTTTGGGTGTGACCTGCGCTTGACGCTCACCCGGGCGCACCACTAAGGCACTGATATATAAATCATGGCGCAACCAATCATCGGCAATGGGAATATCAATCTGCGTGCCTTCTTTGGGCACATTCAGCGGCTGCCACCATACAGGGCCATCTGCTGACTCCACTAATAGATAACCACTGCCCGCTGCCGGAGCCTGAATACTAACCCGTGCAGTATCGCCATTATTGTAGGCTGGCTTATCTAAGCTCAGCTTGACTTGATCTGGACGCACAGCGCCACCGGAGGAGTTATCTTGCGCTGCATAACCAGCCCAAAAACTCAGGCTACTGACCAAGCCTGTGCTTGGATCTTCAACTTCCACACGGTACGGCCCCCACTGCACAGGAAAACTGACCAGCGCGGTATTGCCAACAACTGTACTCACCGTTTGCTCACTCACTGTGAGCATTTTTTTATTGTAACTGTGGCTCCAACCACTGCTGTCAGAGTAATTCCAATAGTAATCACGGCGCTCACGAATCAAGCGTACTTTGAGCTGTGAAGCCGCCAGTTTGTCGCCCTGCGCATTGGTCAGTACCACCTCAAACTCAGGCTGACTATTGGCATCAACATCCTCACCTTGGTAAGCCCCACGCACACCCGGTAATTGCGCTGCTGGCCATACCGGTTGCAAGACTCGACGCGTCACCGGACGACCCGCTGACTCCAATACGCTAGCCTGCACAATAATATTCAGCGGTGACTTAGCTTGCTGCCACTGACTGTCCAACTCAATCTGCGCCACACCCTGCTCATCTAAAACAAATTCGTCCAAATCAATCTCTTGATTGAGCGATTCATCATCTGCCAAACCAAATTGAAAGCCTGGCAAAGCGCTGACCGCATCACGCAGCGGACGCACATACAACTGTCCGGTCACGCGATTACCCGCGGCCGGTGCGCCATATAAATAACGCCCGGCAACCGCGACACTCAAGGCATCTTGCGGTTTAATAGGTGTCGGTTTGGCCTGTAAATCTAAAGCTAAGCGCTCAGGTAAAAAATCCTCCACCAAAATATCGTAGACTTGCTTAATCCCACCGCCTAAATCAAAGAGTAATTGCCAACGCCCGGTTGGAGCATTGGCACCAATGGGTAGTTGATACTGATAAAAGCCTTCGGCATTGGCCTGCCAAACAAACTGGCGACTGACTTGCTGATCGGGCCTGCGCACTTCCACTTTAATAGGCTGCGCTGCAACTTTTTGACCATCGCCATCACGCAATAAAGCATTGAGTAAGACCGTTTCACCAGGACGATATAAATCGCGTGGACCAAACACAAACAACTGCAAAGCCTGCCCCACCGGTCCTTCAATCGCAAACTCAGCTAAATCTAAACTTGCCGTATTTAAACGTAAAAAACTGGTGTGCTGACCGTGCTGCGCCACTAACACATCAGCTTTATCCGTGACCGGTAACTGGGCGTGACCTTGCTTATCCGTTTTTGCTGATGCCAGCAGTTGGCCTTTCTTATCCAGCAAGCGTAAATCAATTGCCTCTAAGGCAATGCCGTTTGATAGTGCTTGAGTAAATACATCCATCTGCTGATGAAAACGGTGCACCGATAAACCAATATCACTGATGGAAAACACTGTGGCCGGCTGTGAGTAATTATAAGTGCCCGACTCACGCATCACCGCCAAATACACTCCAGCGGCGTGCAAGGCTTGAATGGGTTTAATCGGTAACTGTAAAGTTTCGCGAGTGTTTTTCGCTGGATTTAACTCAAAGCGTGCGCTATGCACTAGATCAGCTAAAGGTAGCAATTCACGGGACTCCCAGGTTTCTAAGCTGCTATTGCGTCCCCACTGAGCTAAAAACTGCGGCAAAGCACTGGGTTTAATGCGAAAAAACTCAACATCCACTTGAGCCACGTTTAACGCTAAAACAGGCAAACCCTGGCTAAACTCCGCCGGCAATAGAGAGCCACGACTGGCAAAGCCCACTGAAGGCTGTAAATCTCGCGTAGTAATTTTCGAACTGTAGTCTTGCGCCAACTGCGCTTGATTGACTGCGACTAATCCAGCATCAACACTGACAATCAACTGACGATTGGGTGGAATATGGCGCATGCGCAATTCTAATAAATCATCGCTCAGCTCCCATGCACCATCAAGCTTGCCATTTTTACTGTCCACCACATGCACTTTTTGCGCAAAGTTTTGCTCAGGCTCAAGCGGTACAGAAAAAGTCAGCGATAAGACACTGGCACCCTCTTGCTCAATTTCTGAGACATCCACCACTTGCAAGGCTTGGTCTTGGTACAACTGAGCCAGTTGCTCAGGGCTGGTACGCTCTTGCAATACAGGAATCACTTGGGTATTAATTACAGACGGCACCGATTCAGGCTGCTGCTCATTTGAATCGCACGCTGCCAGCATCATAATCAATAGCGTACCGATAAGTCCCTTGCGCCACATAGCTCACTCCAGTATTCGTTCAGTCATTGCTTGCACTATAAACGACTGCTAGCAGCCATGCAGCACCAGTGTAAAAAAGCACTGTAATACTGCACCACAGTTATGCACACAAGCTGTGGATAACTGTGTGCATAATATGTTTGAACATCACCCCAGCACCACAGGTACTTAAGCGCTGCTCTATTGGTTGTTTTTCAACCAGCACTAAACATACTCTACTTTCAAGCAGCCAAACAGGGCTGATCCCCTAGAAGATTAGTCAACTGCAGACTACACTGTAAATAACTTGGGTTTAGACCCAGCCAAGTCTGTGTTAAATACGGCTAATCATAACTTCTTCTTGAAAGAGCCATTGAGCTTGCTAGAATGCGCCAACGATCTGATAAGGCATCCCATGAAACGATTTAATTTACGTAACGAAATTTTATTGCAGTTAGTCGAATCTGCTCAGGACGGGATAGTTGTTGCCGAAAAAGAAGGAGACGACACCATTTTGGTTTACGTCAATCCGGCTTTTGAGCAATTAACAGGCTATAGCGCAGAAGAAATTCTGTATCAAGATTGCCGTTTTTTGCAGGGTGAAGATACCAATGTCGCATCAGTCAAAGTCATTCGCGAGGCTATTAATGACCAAGCACCGGTACGCACTATCCTAAAAAATTATCGCAAAGATGGTTCAGTTTTTTGGAATGAACTCAGTGTGACGCCCTTCTTTGATGAAGTGGATCAAATCACCTACTACATTGGTATTCAAAAGGATGTAACCACGCAAGTTGAGCTGTCTTTAGAGCTTGAGGCTGCACATGAGACGATTGAACGCCTGAACGCACAACTGGCTCAACACTCATAAGTTGAGCGGGGTAAACCAACGCTCTGCAACACGCAGTTCACAATTGACGCTTGGCGGCTCTACTTGAGTTAAAGTGTCATTGCCAAAAACCCAAGCACGCATCGACGCGTATTTCTTAAAGCATGCACGCCACTGCGCTGTGGCTGTAGCTTGCTCATCAACAAAAAGTACCGCCTGAATCGATACAGCCCGCGCCGACATTAAACTTTGCTCAAGCGTGCATT